>JBCDIB010000024.1:0-14846 GCA_038749385.1 Pseudomonadota bacterium
CCGCGGCGAGCCAGCCCGCTACCAATTGTGCGGGAAGCCTGCGCGGCCCACGGGCGGAAATGAGCGTCCACAGCGAACCGAAAGCCTGCAACTCGCACCCGGCGGGACCCGAAGACGCCAGAAGTCGGAGCGCCGCAACATGCTGACGGCGCTGTTTTGAAGACAGACCAGCCATCAGTTTGCCGGCACGGTTTGGTTGGCTGGCAAATTGATTGGCAAATCGCCATTGCTCAACAGCAACTCCAGGCAACTGACTATGGTGTCGGTGCGCAGATCGTCGCGCATATCTTCGATTTTGCGACAACCAAATCCGATTGTGGACCGATCCCGCCCCATGGTGCGGGCAATAAGGGGCATGGGCAGCTGATAATGTGTGTGCGCCAAATACATGGCCAATTGCCGCGCAAACGCGACCTTTTGCTTGCCACGGCTAGGGGCCAGAATGTCCACGATTGGCAAGCCAAAATAAGACGCCACCACCCGCATCACATGTTCGCACTGGGCGGTTTGCATAGGCTGAGAAATTTGGTCTGGCTGCGTATTTGCGCTTGATGACGAATGCACCTGCCGATGCTGAGAACGTGCGTCGATACATGCGCCGGTATCAGAAATTGGGATATTGATAGACATGAAAACCTCTGGCCGCTTCGTGTATAGGTATATATTCCTATATATGATGGAAGAGCTGCGAGGATAAGTTTTCGCTGCGCCGCGCACAGTCTGTGGATAGCTTCGAAAAACGTGGGCTTATGAGAATTTTGAATTTGATGAAAATTCGGACTCGTAATTGGAACAAAACATGAACATACTACTTTTGAAAGGAACAGGTATTTGACATGAGACCGCACAATACAAAGCCACAGACGCATACCCATCATGCCGCTGCCCATCATGCTGCTGCCGCTAATCCCCATGTCACAGCGCCCCATGGAACTCTTGGCGGGGTTCTTGGCAGAGTTCTTGGTACTGGGCACGGCGAGATCCACGCCGAAACATCTGATGCAATATCCCGTCAGCCGCAGCGAACCGCAGGCGACAAAAACAGCTTTGTGTCCATGCGCGGTCATGCTGGCGCGTTGCGAGGCGGAGAGCATGCCACCGCTCATAGTGAAGGTGACAAGTCCGCTATTGAGCGACTGATTAAATCTGGCGCGGTGGCAAATTTTGGTCAGCACAGCGCAGATACTCAGGCTGACAATAGCGCCGACACGCCATGGGTTCTTGGCGCTTCCCTTATAGATGGCCACCTGCCCGATGGCGGGTTGTCCCGCAGGGCCGTGCATGAAATTGAGGCCACCTGCCCCCGCCATGCCGCCCGCGCCACAGCCTTTGCCCTCGGGCTCATTGCGCAATTGCAGTCCAGCTTGCCAATCATATGGTGCCATACGGGCATGGATGTACGGGAAGGCGGGCACCCTTTTTTGGCCGGCCTATCCCGCTTTGGCCTGTCCCATGAGCGCGTCATATTTGCCAATCTGGCGCGACCGAGCCATTTGCCGTTTGCACTGGAGGAGGCCCTCAAGACCTCCGGTATTGCCGCTGTGATCGGAGAAGGCCCAAGGCCTGATTTCACCGGCTCCCGGAGGTTGTCATTTCTCACCCAGCGCTACGCCGTGCCTTGCCTGCTGGTGAGCGATGGTGGCGACGCACCTCTTGGGTCTGCCGCCCGCACACGGTGGCGCATCGGCCCCACCCTCGGCCCGGCGGATCCGACAGACCCAAAAGGCCCTGGCCAGATGGCATGGCGGCTGGGGCTGGCTCGCGCCCGGGGCGGCAGACCCAGCCCTCACCTGCCGTCCGCCATACCCCTCGGCTCACAGGACACAGCGCACAGGGACAATTCGCCGATCCACAACAACCCGCACAACAAAAACTCCTCACAGACACCATTGGAATGGAGGCTTGCCTGGAATGACAAAACGTATTCTTTCACTTCGCTTTCCATGGCTCGCGGTGGAAAGGTTTACCGCGGCACAACGCGCCCGACAGCTCGCCAACCCCGTGCCATGGTGGGACGCACAGCGGGCCAGCAGAACTAACAGGCAAGAAACGCACAGGACCACCCCAACCAATAAGGGTGGCGCGCAGTACGATACCGCAACTGACCTGCAAGGCACCGACGAAAATGGCCCGGAAGCGCCGCTGGTGCTGGTGAGCAATGGACCCAAGGGTACGCGCATCTCCGCACTAAGCCCCGAAGCTGCGGAGGCAGGACTTTGGATCGACCAGCGCCTTGGCGATGCCCGGGCCATGCTGCCTCATCTGCGGGCCGAGCCCCATGATGAAGCCGCAGACCGCGCGCTCATTCAGCGGCTCGCCCATTGGGCCATGCGGTGGTCGCCACAGGTGGCCTTCAACATGGCGCCACCCAATAGCGGGGCGGCCTTGTCCGGTTTACTGCTGGACACAAGCGGCTGCGACCATCTTTTCGGCGGCGAAGAAGGTATGTGCGCGGATTTGGAAACGCGCTTTTCAGCCATTGGATACAGTGTTCGAATTGGGCTGGCCCATACGCCCGGCGCAGCCATCGCATTGTCGGATTATGCAGCCGCTGCCACCACCATTTTGCCCCCCGCCGCCAATGATGGGGAGGAAATGTGCGCGCCGCTGCAGGGCTTCCCGGTGGAAGCCCTGCGGCTGGACGATGAGACCATCATTTTGCTCAAGCGTCTTGGTTTGAAAACCATTGGCGAGGCCATGGCCGTGCCCCGCCTGGCGCTGGACCGGCGTTTCCGCCAAAGCCGCAGTGAGCTGAGCAAGAAAACCGGCGGCAAGACATCTGCGAACTTAAGTGCTGCCAGTGCAAAAGCCGTGCGGTGGCGCCTCGACCAATTGGTTGGCGAGGCGCGGGAACCGCTGAGCTGGGTGGGGGAAGCCAAATCCTTCAGCGCGCGCTTCAACTGCCCCGAGATGGCACAGGATCATGAGGCTGTAGGCGTGGCGCTGGCCGCCATGGCGCCGAACCTTTGCAAAGACTTACAACAATCTGGCATGGGCGCGCGGCACTTCCGCCTTACCGGCTATCGCGCCGATGGCGGCACCAGTTCTGCGGACATATATCTGTCGGCGGCTGGGCGCGAGGCCACAACCATTTGCCGCCTGTTCAAGGACCGGCTCGAGCGGATTGATTGTGGCTTTGGGGTAGATCTATTTACCCTCACCGCCATGCGCACCCAACGTGTTGGTGTCGGTCAAAGCATGTTGTCGGCGGCCAAAGGCACAGGTGGCGGCACAGGTGGGGGCACAGGTGGCGGGGTAGGTCTGGGCGGAGGCCAGGACAACACTCATCTGGCAGCCTTTGCGGACACGCTGGCCAATCGTATCGAGCGCGCAGCCATTTACCGCCTCGCCCCCCGGGCCAGCCATGTGCCCGAGCGCAGCCAGCGCCGCGTGGTGGCCGGATCAGATATGGCTCAAATTTCAAAATCGGACCCCGCGTCTGTTACGACACTCGTGCCCCCCCGCGCGCCTCGACCAAGCCGGCTGTTTGAACGGCCCGAAACTGCGCAAGTCACCGCCCCTCTGCCCGATGGTCCGCCTGCACAATTTGTCTGGCGCAAGCGCGTGCATCGCATCGTGCGCTCGCGGGGTCCCGAGCGCATATTGCCCGAATGGTGGGCTGACACACTCAAATCAAAACCCAGCGCTCTGGTACGCGACTATTATGATGTCGAAGACGCTGAGGGTCAGCGTTACTGGATTTTCCGGGCCGGCTATGCCGCGCCGCCGCTATTAGAAGAACCGGTGGAAGAGCCGGAATTGCATACTGATGAGACCGCCATGCTTGAGTTGGCGGAGCCAGAAACCGCTGCAATCGTACCGGCCCCCTTTGCCGGCGAAATGCTGTTGCCCCCGCCTGCAGCAGAAGATCTGGGCAATGATGAGCCAGATGAATGGCGCTGGTTTGTGCATGGCGTGTTTTGACAGCCATGTCCCGCCCACCCGAAAACCCGCCAATCCCGTTTCCAAGACGCGCAGCCACCAGAACCGCAGCGCCCTTGGCGCAAGACAACCGACCTCACCTCGCAGGTGCCCCCGCCGCATATGCCGAGCTGCAATGCGTCACCAATTTCTCGTTCCTGCACGGCGCGTCCCATCCGGGCGAACTGGTGTTGCAGGCAAAAGCATTGGGTCACGTGGCCATTGGCATTGCAGACCGCAACACGCTGGCGGGGGTAGTGAGGGCCTACACTGAGGCCAAGCGCGAGAATATGCGCCTGCTGGTGGGTGCACGCATCGACTTGATGCCTACTCAGGCGGGTACGGCGCTCTCGGTCATCGTCTACCCTACGGACAAGGACGCCTATGGCAGGCTGTGCAAACTGCTCACCGATGGCAAGCGCTCCGCCCCCAAGGGCGAATGCCATATCGCGCTGTCGGATCTGGTAACAGCTGCGCGCGGCCAAGCGCTCATCGCCATTCCCCCCGATGACCTCGAAAACGAGTATGCAAGTGCCGATTTCTCCACGCTTCTACATGGCCTTAATGGCACAAATTGCGGAGGATTGTGGGTGGCCCTGCGCCACCAATATCGCGGCGACGACCGCAAACGCATGCTTGCAACGGCTGAAATGGCCGCCCGCCACGAACTGCCATTGGTGGCCACAAATGATGTGCTTTACCACCACCCTGACCGCCGCAAATTGCAGGACACCATAGCCTGCATCCGCGAAGGCGTGCTGGTGGAACAGGCTGGCTATCTGCTCGAAGCCCATGGCGAGCGGCACTTGAAGACCGCCACTGAAATGGCACGGCTGCACGCTGATTACCCCGAAGCCATCCACGCGATCACGGACATCGTGGCCATATGCCAGTTCCAACTGAGCGAGCTGAAATACAATTACCCCCATGAGCCAGTGCCACCGGGTAAAACGGCTATCAGGCACCTGACCAACCTTGTGAAAAAAGGGCTGACAGACCGCTTCGGCGACGATATTCCAGCAAAAATTAGGTCGTCCGTTGCCAAAGAGCTTCGGCTGATCAAGCACCTCAAGTTCGCACATTATTTCCTGACGGTGCACGACGTGGTCGCATTCGCCCGGCAGCAGGAGCCGCCCATCCTGTGCCAGGGGCGTGGCTCTGCGGCAAATTCAGCGGTCTGCTACTACCTCAATATCACGGCGGTAGACCCGGCATCGTCTTCGCTGTTGTTCGAGCGGTTTCTATCCAAAGAACGTCGGGAACCACCGGACATCGACGTAGACTTTGAGCACGAGCGGCGTGAAGAGGTGATCCAGCACATCTATGACCGTTATGGCCGTCACCGGGCGGCGCTTGCCGCCACCGTAATCACCTATCGCCCCCGCTCGGCCGTGCGCGAAGTGGGCAAAGTGCTAGGCCTGTCAGAAGACGTGACATCCGCGCTGGCCTCCACGGTATGGGGCTCCTGGGGGCGCGAGATACCCGAAGAGCACATTAAGGAAACAGGGCTCGACGCCACCGACCCCAAGCTGCGTATGGCCATCGAGTTGAGCCAGCAATTGCTCGGCTTCCCACGCCACCTCAGCCAGCATGTAGGTGGGTTCGTGCTGACAGAAGACCCGCTGGAACAGATGGTGCCCATCGGCAATGCCGCCATGGATGATCGCACGTTCATCGAGTGGGACAAGGACGACATAGACGAGCTTGGCATTTTGAAGGTCGATATTCTGGCGCTGGGCATGCTCACCTGCATCGCCAAGAGCTTCGAGATGATTGAGCAGGAATACCGCCTGCCCCTGACGCTGCAAACCATCGAACAGGAAGATCCGAAGGTCTACGGCATGCTGCAACAGGCGGATGCGTTGGGGGTTTTTCAGGTGGAAAGCCGCGCGCAAATGAACATGCTGCCGCGCCTTAAGCCTGCAACATTCTACGATCTGGTGATCGAGGTCGCCATCGTGCGCCCCGGTCCAATTCAGGGTGACATGGTGCACCCATATCTACGGCGGCGCGACGGGAAAGAGGACGTGGTTTATCCGTCTCCCGCCAATGATCCAGACAATCAGGATGAGCTCAAGAAAATATTGGAGCGCACGCTGGGCGTACCATTGTTTCAAGAACAGGCGATGCAGATCGCCATGGATGCGGCCAATTTTGACGCGGAAGAGGCCAACCAGCTGCGCCGCGCCATGGCGACGTTTCGCAATGTCGGCACCATCCATCTGCTGCAAACCAAAATGGTCAATCGCATGATCAAACGCGGCTACGAGCCGGAGTTTGCGGCCCATTGCTTCGAGCAGATCAAAGGCTTTGGCTCTTATGGATTCCCGGAAAGCCACGCTGCCAGTTTCGGACTGCTGGTCTATGCCTCTTCCTGGATAAAGCATTATTTCCCGGACGTGTTTTGCGCGGCGCTGCTCAACTCGCAGCCGATGGGGTTCTACGCCCCGGCGCAAATCGTGCGCGATGCGCGGGAGCATGATGTGGAGGTGCTGCCCGCCGACATAAACCTGTCGGACTGGGACAACATTTTAGAGGGTGAAAGCGCGGACGGCATGCGCGCGGTGCGCATCGGCTTCCGGCAGGTGTCCGGCCTGAAGGAAGAAGAAATGAAGGCATTTGTTGCGAAAAGGGCCGGCCGTCATATGGCAAGCCCCGACGAAGCCCGCCGCGTCACAGGCCTGCCCGTCAAGACGATGGAAAAGCTGGCCAGTGCGGACGCAATGCGATCCATGGGGATGGATCGGCGGGCGGCGCTGTGGGCCGTCAAAGGCATGACCTCCGACACGCAGATGCCGCTGTTCGAAGCGGCCCAGGCCTCAACCTATGGCGAAGACCCCAAGACGCAATTGCCAGACATGCCACTGCGCGAACATGTTGTCGCCGACTACCAGACCCAACGTCTGTCGCTGAAGGCGCACCCCATGGCCATGCTGCGCAAAGTGTTCGACACAGGCATTCCTATTCGTATGCGCAACGGACGGATGCGGAATTCCAAGCGGGTCCTTACCGCCAAGGATCTGTTCGAGACGCGCCAGAACCAATGGGTGACCGTGGCGGGCGTGGTGTTGGTGCGGCAAAAGCCTGGGACAGCTAAAGGGGTGGTGTTCATCACACTGGAAGACGAAACCGGGACCGTAAACATCGTGGTTTGGCGCTCGCTCATGGCCAAATACCGCCGCACCATTATGGGCGCGCGCATGATGGCCGTACACGGCAAGGTACAGCGCGAGGGCGATATTATCCACGTGGTTGCGGATCAGCTGGTCGACCGCACCGCCGACCTTGACGCCCTGTCGGACGACAGGTTCGAGCTGCAATTTGCCAATGCCGACCATGTTAAATCACCATTGCCGGAAACATCATCATCCGAGCGGAAAGTGGCACGCATGGCCGCGCGGGGGGACACGGTAGAAGCGCTGGCAAACACCATCAAGGCTTCCCAAATTGGTATCGGCGCAGGCAAAATGACCGAAGTGCGCGCAGCCCCCAGCCATTATTCAGAGCGGGACCGAGCGACCCTCAACCAACAGCCATCGCAGCCTTGGCCAAAACTTGAATCCGGTGGTCCAATTGACCGCTCCTACCCGGGATTGCCGAACGATCCTGATATTGACCCGGACCTTGGCCCACCAGGTTGGGAGCGCGACCGACGCGCCGCCATGGCCGCCGCGCGCTCACCCATCGCTCCAACCGAAGGTGAAAAAAAGGGAGATGTATCGCGCCGAAACCCAGGCATAGACCGGAGCGCGATTGTGCCCCGCCCCGTCAGTGCGAGCGAGACGGCGGGGGCTTTCGAGCACAGTTTTGCTCGCGCGGATGAAGTGTTGCACGGAAGTGACGGGCGCGACGGTGGCCATCTAAATCCCGAAGAAGCGGCAAAACGCCGGCGCCCGTTTGCGCAGGAACAGCAGATCGAGCCAAACAAAAAACGTATCGAGCCCATACGGCCGGACGGCGCAAAGATACCCAGCCATCGCCACCCACGGGATGTGCGTATTATCCCCAAAAGCAGGGATTTTCACTGAACGCGCTTAAAAGGCCCAAATTGCGCCGGGTGAATTCGGATCCGTTTATCGAAGTTCTGTAACTTATAAGGGCGGCAGCGGGATTTCGGCACAACCAAACAGGACGACGATCGGCAATCTGCCTTTTGCGTCGGCTCCCGAGGCAACCGACATCAAGGCGTACTGCAACGCGCGACGGGAACATCGTGTTGGGCCGAAAAATATCTGGATCGCGCTGAAAGAGACAAAGGTTAAGAGTGAATGAAGCAGGGTAACGTTTCTGAAAGCAGTTGAGGGCTATTCTGTACGCCTAACGGCTAACTGTGGGGCTTCATATGACCTTCCGGGTCACCAACAGAACGGACGCTGAAAAGCTGGCTCTTCACCCAGACGAAGAGAACTCTGGTTCAAAATTCGAGCTAACCGATCATCTGACCGGTATAGCCAACCGCCGCCGCATGTTCCAAAAGGTCGAGAAGCAGCTCGAACAGCTGCGTGAAGACCCGGTGCCCTTCGCTATCTGCCTGATAAATTTGGACGGGTTCAAACCCCTCAACGACTATTTTGGCCGACGGGCAGGTGACGACATTCTCTGCCAAGTGGCGCAACGCCTTAAAACCGCGTTGCCGGAGGGCGCATTGGCGGCACGCATCAGTGGCGACTGTTTTGCGGCCTATCTGCCAAAGATCTACACTGACCGCGCCGCCGAAGAGATGGGGCAGCTGCTGATCGATATTATGAGTGCGCCGTTCGATTTGGGTGAGCACTCAGCCCGGTTGACCGCAACCGTTGGCTTCTCATTCTTCATGAATGCGGATGACACGGCGGACAATCTGTTTCACCGGGCCGATACAGCGGTCTATCACGCCAAGAAGGCAGGCCGGGGCCTGTGCCAGGTCTTCAGTGCATCCATGGCCCGGGAGCAGGCACGCCAGCTTGAAATTGAGCAAGCGCTGCGTATTGCGATTGCACGCGAAACCATTGAGCCATATTTTCAGCCCATTGTGGATTTGCCCACCGGACGCACGTTGGGCTTTGAGGCCCTCGCCCGCTGGACCGACAGCTCACTGGGCTTTGTGTCTCCTGCAGAATTCATCCCGTTGGCAGAGGAGCGCGGCTTGATCGTGCCCCTTACGCGGGCGCTTCTGAGCAAAGCTGCTAAAGACGCATGTTCTTGGCCAGATGACGTTTTCCTGTCATTCAATTTGTCACCCGCACAATTGATAGACCCAAGCACGGTTAACACTGTCATTTCCATCATTTCCAAGGCTGGATTTCCAGCCGACCGGTTGGAATTGGAAATCACCGAAACATCCATGATGGCCAACCCAGAGGTTGCGGCGCAGATCATACGAGAAATGCGCAGCGTGGGCATCCGTATCTCACTTGATGATTTTGGCACAGGTCAGTCCAGCCTGGGACGGCTGCGTGAGTTCCAGTTCGACAAGCTGAAAATCGACCGTGCCTTCGTTTCCACCATGCTCGACGATGGCCCCACCGGTCACATCGTCAAGGCCATTTTGCAAATGTGCGAAGGCCTGCAGATGAAGGTGGTGGCAGAGGGCATCGAAGAAGAGGCACAGGCAAAAGTGCTCGCCAATCAAGGCTGTGGAGCGGGCCAAGGTTGGCTCTATGGCAAGGCCGAGAAGGCCGAGGATGCGCTGAAATTCGTCAATGGCACGAACCAGCCCTTCTCATTGGCTGGCTAAAGGCCGCTTGTGTAAAGCACACAAGCAAACACACACATAAGCAGACACATAAGGGCCGCAGCAAAGCTGCGGCCTTTATGTGTTCAGGTCGACCCAACAACGTTGAGCCAAGGGCATAAAGACCGGAGTGACCTTGGAAATATAAGCCCTCCCAAGGCCGCAGGCTCGTTTTATTACGTCATCCGACTTTGGCGACGCCATCCATCTCAGCAAACCAGGTACCGAGCTTGTCCACCAGCTTTTCAGGGCTGATGGGTTTGGACAGGTAGTCATCCATGCCCGCTTCGAGACAGGCTTCCTTGTCGCCGGTGAGGGCATGGGCGGTCACACCGATGATGGGCACGTGCAGGCCGGAAGTTTTCTCGCGCTCGCGAATGCTTTTGGTGGCCTCATGCCCGTTCATAACAGGCATTGAAACATCCATCAGGATCAGACGGGGATTGACCTCACCAGATCGTTCGAGGGCCAGCTTGCCGTTTTCGACAATCTCAAACGTGTAGTCGGTATCGGCGAGAATTTGGGTGAGCACCAACTGATTCACCTCATTGTCTTCCGCCGCGAGAATGTCGAGTGCTGGCTTTGGCTTGGCATTGGAGACCAGCGCCACCGGCTCAGCCGGTGCAACCGCATCGGGCTCTGGAGTTGGCATCTGCGCGGGAGACTTTGCAGGAGCTGGTTCAGGGTCAGCTGGCGCTGTCACGACCGCGGGCTGGGCGGGTGCTGCAGCGACTGCGGGCGTCACTGGCTCAGCGGAAGCCATTTCTGCAATTGGCGTTGCTTCTGGCGCTGGCTCGACCGGCGCAGGCGCGGGTGCCTCAACCGTTGGTGCAGCGCTGACAGGAGGCGCAACAGGCGCTTCTGGCAGAGTCTGTGCTGGCGGCGCCTGTACTGGTGGGGTCTGTACCGGTGGAGTCTGTGCAGGCGGGGTTTGTGCGGATTGAACTTCCGGCTGCTCGGCTGGCGCAGGCTCCGACGCAATGGACATATGCACAGAACCCGTTGACCGTTCGTTGCGATAACGCTGAAGCGTGTCCACCAAGCCTTCCAACAGGTGCGAGGCGCGCGCCGGTTTCATGAGGTAATTATAAACCCCGATATCCTTGAACTCCTGCTCACTCATCTGGACGTCCATGGAGGTCAACATCAAAATGGGCGTTCCGGCAGTTCCCGGATCGGCTTTGATGGCATTGGCCACCTGCAAACCGTCCATTTGCGGCATGTGGTAGTCGAGGATGACAGCTTCAAATGGCACGCCCATCTCACGGGCTTCCTTGATGAGGCTGATGCCGTCGGGACCATTGTCCAGGGCAATCCCCTCAAAGCCCCAGGCCGTAAGCTGCTCGAGCAGGATGGCGCGGTTCACTTCATTATCATCGATCACCAGCACCTGCGCACCGGTCACGTCCACCGGAGCGGCTGCGACCTGTGGCTCGGCATCGTGGATCGGAAGCGAAACATTGAAGAAGAAGGTTGATCCTTCGCCCTCAACGCTTGTCGCGCCAATCTCGCCATCCATCATTTCGATCAGGCTCTGGGAGATGGAAAGACCAAGGCCAGTGCCTTCATGCTTGCGGGTGGATGATGTGTCGGCCTGATTGAATTTCTCAAACACGGCATCAACCTGATGGGCGGGAATACCAACGCCGGTGTCTTCCACGGCCACCCGCATATCGACCTTGTTACCGTTCGGAACGGCGTCCACCGAAACCAGAACGTGGCCCTTTTCCGTGAACTTCACCGCATTGCCGATCAGATTTGTGAGCACCTGACGCATGCGACCCTGGTCGCCCACGATTTCCGTCGGCAGTTTGGGATCAATCTTCACCAAGAGCTCAAGATCTTTTTCGAGCACGCGGTTAGACACAAGCGTGGCCACATCCTCAACACAGCCAGCCATGTTGAACGGCGCATTTTCAAGGCGCAGCTGGCCGGCGTCGATCTTGGAGAAATCGAGAATGTCGTTGATGATCGTGAGAAGCGCGTTGCCCGACTTCAGGATGATGTCGGTGAACGTCGACTGCTTGGTGTCGAGCTCGGTTTTGGACAACAGTTCCGCCATGCCCAGAACGCCGTTCATCGGCGTGCGAATTTCATGGCTCATATTGGCCAGGAATTCCGATTTGGCCCGATCCGCCAACTCTGCGGACGCGCGGGCCTTTTCGATTTCCGTAACATCTGTTGAGGAGCCGATAACGATGCGCTCGCCACTGTCCAGCGCAGCCGGAACTTTGAGGCTGACGAGGGTGCGTTCTTCGCCATCTCCGTCTGTTTGCGTGTAAACCGACCGGTGGGTCTCGCCGGTGGCAAGACACTTGCTGTCGGCGCGAACCAACGTCGCAGCCAGATCACCGTCAAACAGGTCTTCGGAGGTTTTGCCGACCGCTTGCTCCTTGCTAAGGCCGGACGCTTCAGACCATTTCTGGTTTACGAAGCGGATGATGAGATCATCGTCCTTGATTGAAGCAGCAATCGGAAGGTGCTCAAGCGCCGTCTTGAACATCTCAATATCGCGCAACTGACGTTTCAGGCGCTCCTGAACACGCCTGGCGTCGGTGACGTCGACACGGGTTCCGATCATCAGCCCGTTCTCGAGGCGACGATTGCGCAGTTCGATCCAGCGCCCCTCGGAGTTGCGGATCTGACCTGTCCAGTGTGGCTTGTGGAAGTTCTCTATGGTTGTGTCAACGAAGGCCTGACGGTCGGCCGCATCCATGCCGGCAACCTTGCCATCGCGGGCGGCCAGATCTCGGTCATACAAAATACCGAGCGTGTCTTTGAGGTTGGCCCCGGGCTTCATTACGCCCTTTGCCTGCGGGTAAAAGTCGTCGATGCACTCATTGACCAGCATGATGTTGTCGTCGGCGTCCGCGACGATCACGCCCATGTCCAGTTCCGAGATCACCATGCGCACCAGTGCGGCAGCTTCGTCGGCTTCGCGCTGAGCGGTCTCCGCGGCGGCTTGCGCTTCTAAGTTGCGTTTCTTCTGCGCGCTAATGTCTGTGTAGGTAATCGCATAATTGCCGCTGGGCAGCCGGTTTGCCGCGATCACAAGCGTTGCACCATCGGCTCGGGGTATCTCGGTCGGCGGGATGCGGCCGGTTCGGATGGCCGCGAGACGCGCCTCCACGAATGCGGGCCAATCTTCTTCAGACACATCATAAAGGCCCATGGCGCGAATTTCGCCGACAAGATATTCGAACGAATTGCCAACGAACTGAGCGGAAGAGGGTAACTTCCACATTTTCTTCATGGCCGGGTTCATCGTGATGATGTTCAGGCGCTCATCAAGAAGCAGGAAAGCATTTTCCATCTCGGCAAAGGCGGCGGCGTAGTCGGCCTCCGACCCTTCCAGGGCCACCAGCCCTTCGTCGTCCGGCGCGGTTGCAGCTGCCTCATCATTGCTATCGTCAACGGCGGACCAGACGGCACTGGTTGCACGACTAGAAAAGACCACCGCTTCACCCTCATCGCCGCCGGAAGCAGCTGGGGCGTCGATTGATTGTTGTGCCGGTGCGGCGGCAGGCATAGCGGATGTCGTCGCACCAGACGGACCCAGACCTTCGATGCGCGTTACCAGAAATTTCGCTCCACCAACCGTCGCTTGCTCGCAATTGAACACAAGACGCTTATTGTCTCGTCCGGTGAGGACGATGGTTTGAGGCCGCCCGAACACAAAGGCCCGGCGCTCCTTCTGATCAAGGTCGCTATCCGCCTCTTGGCCGAGGCTTTCCCGCGCGTCTTTGCCTTTCAGGCCAGCCACATCTCGCTGAAGTTCCTCACAAACTTCGTCTGATACCCAGACGAATCTGAGGTCCTTATCCTTGATTGTCGAAATGGTCGGATCGGCGGCGATCAACGATTCCAGTTCGCTGGTCAGGTCCCACATGGCAATGCCCTCTACTATACAGACTAGTGAGAATTACCCCTCTGAAGTTAATTTGCCGTTGACCAAAAGATCATTTCCTCTGGGGTTGCGTAATGCGCACGAGGGCACACATTAGTGCAACCAACAGAAATGGAGCCCCCATGCGCTTTCTTCACACCATGGTTCGCGTCGAAGACGTGGACGCGTCCCTGAAATTTTATTGCGATCTGCTCGGCCTTGAGGAGGTGCGGCGTATGGAGAACGAGAAGGGTCGTTTTACGCTCATCTTCTTGGCAGCCCCTGACGATTTGGGCACATCCGCGGAAAAGCGCTCGCCGGAGTTGGAGCTGACCTACAATTGGGACCCCGAGAGCTATTCGGGAGGTCGCAATTTCGGCCATCTGGCTTACAAGGTACCCAACATTTATGATGCCTGCCAAAAGCTCATGGATGGCGGCGTGACCATCAACCGGCCTCCCCGCGACGGCCACATGGCCTTTGTGCGCTCGCCAGATGGTATCTCAATCGAAATCCTTCAGGAGGGCGAGAGCCTTGCACCCGCCGAGCCGTGGGCTTCTATGGAGAACACCGGCGCGTGGTAGACGCACGCTCCGTTTTCCACCTGGCCTATCACGTCCGCGACCTTGAAGAGGCGCGGACGTTTTACGGTGATCTGCTGGGCTGCCGCGAAGGCCGCAGCACGGAGACGTGGGTGGATTTCGATTTTTTCGGCCACCAGATCTCGCTGCATTTGGGCGAGCCGTTTCACACCACCCACACCGGCAAGGTCGGCAACCATATGGTGCCGATGCCCCATATGGGCGTGGTGCTGAAAAGCGCAGATTGGCGAGCGTTGGCCGACAGGCTGGAAGGCGCGGCGGTGGAGTTTGTCATAGCGCCCCACACCCGTTTTCCCGGCGAACCAGGGGAACAGAATACCATGTTTTTCCGCGACCCCTCCGGCAACCCTATCGAAGTGAAGGGTTTCGCGGACTGGGATGCAGTGTTCGCGGGCTAAGCCAGCTTACCTACAATTTGATCGTACCTGTCGATCAGCCCAGCCTTTTCTGTGCCTGTCAGAAACGTGCTTGCAAATGCGTTTCGGCCGAGCTGTTTGATCTCGTCGGCGGTCAAACCAACGGCATCGGCAAGTTCCGTGTAATTCTCGGTCATATAGCCACCGAAATAGGACGGATCATCGGAGTGAACGCTGACATTCAAACCGGCCTGCAACATCTTGCGAATGGGGTGGTCCCGCAGGTCGGGCACGACCTGAAGGCGTTTGTTGGACAACGGACACACCGTCATGGCCATGCCTTCAGCCGCCAGGCGAGACACCAGCGC
>JBCDIB010000025.1:0-14643 GCA_038749385.1 Pseudomonadota bacterium
ATTTATGAGCCATTGGTGATCCGCGATCATTCCGGCGCATTCCAGGCAGCGCTCGCCACAGAGTGGGCACCGAAAGAAGGCGACCCGAATGTCTGGGTGTTCAAATTGCGCGAAGGCGTGACCTTCCATGATGGTGCTGAGTTCAACGCCGAAGATGTGGTCTTCTCGTTTGAACGTGCGAAGTCCGAAACCTCCGCAATGAAAGAGCTGCTCACCTCCATCACAGAAGTGCGCGCCGTGGACGACATGACCGTTGAGTTCGTAACCGACGGTCCGAACCCGATCCTCGTCAACAACTTCACAAATCTGTTCATGATGGACAAAGGCTGGACCGAAGCCAACGGCGTGACCGAAGTGCAGGACATCGCAAATGGCGAGACCACCTTCGCAGCCACCAACGCAAACGGCACCGGCGCCTACACGCTGACCAGCCGCGAGCCAGACACCAAGACAGTGCTCACAGCAAATGACGCCTATTGGGGCAAGGGCGAGTTTCCGCTGGAAGTGACCGAGATCATCTACACACCGATCCAGAACGCCGCGACACGTGTCGCAGCCCTTCTGTCCGGCGAAGTTGATTTCATTCAGGACGTTCCGGTGCAGGACCTGGGCCGCGTGGCCGACACCGATGGCCTGACGGTGAAAACAGCGCCGCAGAACCGCGTCATTTTCCTTGGCATGAACATGGGTGCTGAAGATCTCGACAGCGACAATGTTGAAGGCAAGAACCCATTGGCAGACGTGCGCGTACGCCGGGCCATGAACATGGCCATCAACCGCGATGCCATCAAACAGGTCGTCATGCGTGACCAATCACAGCCTGCGGGCATGATTGCGCCACCCTTCGTGAACGGCTGGAACGAAGAGATGGATTCCTCTTCCATGACAGACATTGATGCCGCCAAGGCGCTGATGGCCGAGGCTGACTATGCGGACGGCTTTGAGATTACCCTTGATTGCCCGAACGACCGCTACATCAATGATGAGGGCATCTGTCAGGCTGTCGTCGGCATGATGGGCCAGATCGGCATCACTGTGAACCTCGACGCCAAGCCAAAGGCTCAGCATTTCCCGCTGATCCAGAACGGTGAAACCAACTTCTACATGTTGGGTTGGGGCGTGCCGACTTACGATTCCGAATATATCTTCAACTTTCTGACGCACACACGCGGCGGCGATCGCGGCTCGTGGAACAATACCGGCTTCTCTGACGCCGATGTCGACGCGAAGATCGTATCGCTTGCTTCGGAGACCGACCTCGACGCCCGTAACGCCACCATCGGCGAAATCTGGGAAGTGGTGCAGGATCAGCAGCTTTATCTGCCAATCCACCACCAGGTTCTGAACTGGGGGATGACGGAAGCCGTGGGCACAGACGTGTCGCCGGAAGACGATCCCAAGTTCAAATTCTTCACAATGGGTGGCTAATCCCAAGCGGCGAGTGGCTAGTTCCACCAGCCTCTGATTTTGAGGAACGGAAATGTGAATGCGGGCGGCTTTCGGGTCGCCCGTTTTCTTTTGCGATTGCCGCTCCATGTGCCACCCTGTCGCATCTGGTCTGCGCCACGCGCGGATCGCCCAACATGGAGACCCCCAATGCATCTTTGCAAAAAGGCAGTCACGGCCGTTGCTGCCACCGCGTTTATGGCCAGTGTGGCCATTCCAGTCGCACATGCCGAAACATTCAAATGGGCCGGCACAACCGATCCGCAGACCATGGACCCCCACGCTGTAAACGCCGCCCCGGTGTTGGGCTTCCTAAACAATGTCTATGAAGGCCTGGTGCGCCGCGGCAAGGACATGGCCGTTGAGCCTGCATTGGCGACCAGCTTTGAGCCCATCGGCGAAAATGGAGGCGAAGGCTGGCGTTTCAATCTGCGCGAAGGCGTCACCTTCCATGACGGCGCAGCTTTCACCGCCGAAGACGTGCTGTTCTCCTATGAGCGCGCGTCCAGCGAGGAAGCTGACACATCGTCCTGGTTCGCACCGGTGAGCCGTGTCGAAGTTGTCGACGACTTCACCATCGATTTCTACACCAATGCGCCCAACCCGCTCTTTCCCGGCTCGATTGCCAACTTTATGATCCTCGACAAGGGCTGGGCCGAGGCAAATGCGTCCGAGCGCCCGACCAAGGATAGCGAGAATTTTGCCACGCTGAACGCGAACGGCACCGGAGCTTTCGTCCTGGCGGAGCGCCAGCCTGGCCTGAAAACGGTGCTGGAGCCATTCGATGGCTGGTGGGGAGAGGTTGAGCACAACATCACTAGCGCCGAGTTCACGCCCATTCAGAACCCGGCCACCGCCGTCGCCGCGCTTTTGTCTGGCGATGTGGACCTGATCAACCCGGTGCCAATCCAGGATGCGGCGCGCCTGCAGCAGGATCCGAATGTTAAAGTGATCCAGGGCATTGAAGCCCGGGTGATCATGCTCGGCTTCCCGCACCAGGCAGAGACGCTGAAATATGGTGCCAACGCCGGTGACCCGAACCCGTTCAAGGACGTACGGGTGCGCAAAGCAGTGAACATGGCGGTGAACGTGCCTGCGATCCTGCAAACCATCATGCGCGGCGCCGCCGAGCCCGCCAGCCAATTGGTAAGCCCGGCCATGAACGGCTATTCGGCAGCAAACTCCGAACGACCGGCTCTAGATGTCGAAGGCGCGAAAGCGCTCCTAGCCGAAGCTGGCTATGCGGACGGCTTTGAGTTTGGCCTCAAGTGCCCGAACGACCGGTACCTCAATGACGAGGCCGTTTGTCAGGCTGTGGTCGGCATGCTGGCCCAGATTGGCGTGACAGCAGAGCTGGAGGCCATGCCCGTGCGGGGCTATTGGGAGCGCCTGCGGGCGGACGATTTCGATATGTACCTGTTGGGTTGGAGCCCCGGCACTTTCGACGCTGAACACCCGATCCGCTTTCTGGCCTCCACTCCGAACCCTGAAAAGAAGCTCGGTTCGTGGAATTTTGGCGATTACTCCAACGCTCGGGTGGATGAACTTCTGCCCATGATCCAGTCGGAAATCGACGTGGCCAAACGCCAGGCCATGGTGGATGAAGTGACCAAAATTCTGCAGGACGAGGCCGCCTACAACACCATGTATGTGCAGCCGCTGCTGTGGGGTGCCCGCGAAAATATTGAGCTAACCCAACGGCCGGACAATTTCTTCATTCTGCGCTGGGTGACGGTTAGCTAGAGCCAGCCAATCTAAAACAAACCGTTGGCCGGCCTTTCGTATATGTGGGGCCGGCCTCTTTGTGCAGTGAGGTTTTTATCTTCATTTAGCGGCAGCCGAGGCAGTCGTAACCCATTTGCCGCTTGACCCCCCGCGGCCGCCGCAACACAAGTAGCAGATGATCTCTTTCGCGCTTCGCCGTATTTTTCAGGCCGTCCTCGTTCTGCTCGTAGTCGGGCTTGTCGCCTTTTCGATGTTCCGTTTCGTCGGCGATCCCGTTGAGGGATTGCTCGGGCAAGAAGCCACCATCGAAGACATTGAGCGCCTGCGCGACCGGCTGGGGCTGAATGATCCCTTCCCCGTGCAATATGCCAATTTTCTGTCACGGTCGGTGCAGGGCGATTTTGGTATTTCCTATCGGCAGTCGCGCCCGGTTGCGGAGATCATAGCTGAACGCGCACCGGCAACGCTGGAGCTCGCCTTTGTCTCTGTCATCATCGCAATTGTGGGCGGGGTCGCGTTGGGGGTCTACACCGCCATCCGCCGTGACGGATGGGGGGCCAACACCATCATGACGCTCAGTCTGGTGGGAGTATCGCTCCCCACCTTTCTGATAGGCATATTGCTGATCTATTTGTTCTCGGTGGAGCTGGGTTGGCTGCCCAGTTTCGGACGCGGCGATACCGTTGATCTGGGGTTTTGGTCCACCGGCTTTCTCACATCGACCGGCCTGAAGGCTTTGATCCTACCTGCCATCACTCTCGGTCTGTACCAGATGACACTCATCATGCGACTGGTGCGCTCTGAAATGCTGGAAGTGCTACGGGCGGACTACATCCGATTTGCCCGCGCGCGGGGACTGAAGGAAAAGAGCATCAATTTCCGCCATGCCCTCAAAAACACGCTGGTGCCGGTGATCACGGTCACGGGTTTGCAGATCGGCTCAATCATTGCCTTCGCCATCATCACTGAAACCGTGTTCCAATGGCCCGGCGTCGGGCTGCTTTTCATCAACGCAATCCAGTTCGTCGATATTCCGGTTATGGCGGCTTATCTGATGCTTATTTCAGTGATGTTCGTCACCATCAACTTCATCGTCGATATGCTGTACTTTGCGATTGACCCGCGCCTGCGCGGCGGTCGTGGCGGCCATTAGGAGAAACGCAATGGCTGACAACACTCAAAACACGACAAATGCTGAAATGCTGGCGGGGGAGGCTGCGATCGCGCCATCCCGCTTAAAGCGCTGGTGGGACTCCGATCTCGCTTACTCGTTCCGCCGGTCGCCTGTGGCCATGGTGTCCGGGGGCATGGTGTTCATTCTCGTCATGTCGGCACTGCTCGCGCCGCTCATCGCGCCCACCAACCCCTATGACCCCGCTTCGCTGAATCTGATGAATGGCTTCACGCCCCCCATGACTCCCAACGCCTTCACCGGCGACGAGTTCTTGCTTGGCACGGACGATCAGGGGCGGGGCGTCTTTTCCACCATCCTGTTTGGCATGCGTATATCGCTGTTTGTGGGCTTTGCTGCCGTGGCTTTTGCCATGGTGCTTGGTATCACGCTGGGCCTGTTGGCCGGCTATCTGGGCGGCTGGGTGGACACGGCCATTATGCGCGTTGCCGACGTGCAGCTGACATTCCCCGCCATTCTGGTGGCCATCCTCATTTTCGGCATCGCAAAGGGCATTACGCCCGTGGGGTCTCGGGATGAAATGGCGATCTGGGTGCTCATCATCGCCATTGGCCTGTCGGATTGGGTGCAGTTTGCCCGCGTGGTGCGCGGCGCCACGCTGGTGGAGAAAAGCCGGGAGTATGTAGCAGCTGCCCAACTGATCGGGCGCAGCTCCGGCTCCATCATGCTGCGACACATCCTGCCAAACGTCATGTCGCCCGTACTGGTGATAGCCACGATTTCGCTGGCCCTGGCCATCATCGCTGAAGCAACCCTGTCGTTCCTGGGTGTCGGCGCGCCTCCCACGCAACCGTCATTGGGCACACTCATTCGCATCGGTCAGGGCTTTCTGTTCTCCGGCGAATGGTGGATCCTGCTGTTCCCCGCCATCACTCTTTTGTTGCTGGCACTGTCGGTCAACCTTCTGGGTGACTGGCTGCGCGACGCGCTGAACCCCAAACTGCGCTGAGGCAAATTAAAATGGCCGTTCTTGAAATCGAGGACCTATCCGTCACCTTTGAAACACGCCGGGCTTTGTTTACGGCGGTCAAAGAGGCATCGCTAACGCTGGAACCCGGCCAGATACACGGGCTAGTGGGGGAGTCGGGAGCTGGCAAATCCACCATCGGGGCGGCTGTGATGGGTCTGCTGGATGGCAGCGGCAAGATTTCCGGCGGCCGGGTGCAGTTCCGTGAGGAGGTCATATCGGCCCTGGACCGTGGCGCCATGCGCGATCTCCGGGGCAAGAAGATTTCGATGATCTTTCAGGATCCGCTGACGTCGCTGAACCCGCTGTTCACTGTGGGCCAGCAATTGGTTGAAACCATCACCGAACATCTGGGTGTCAGCCAATCCGAAGCCCGCAACCGCGCCATGGATCTGCTGGATCGAGTTGGTATCGGGGACCCGAACACCCGCATTGATCAATATCCGCACCAATTCTCTGGCGGCATGCGCCAGCGGGTGGTGATTGCACTGGCCTTGTGTTCCGAGCCGGATGTCATCATCGCCGATGAACCGACAACGGCGCTGGACGTGTCCATTCAGGCACAAATTCTCGATCTGATCCGAGATCTGGTGCGTGAGCGGCAGGTGGGCGTCATTCTCATCACCCACGATATGGGGGTAATCGCCGAAACCACCGACCGTGTAACCGTGATGTATCAGGGCGAAGTGGTGGAAACCGGCACCACTGCACAGGTGATGGGCCAGCCCAACCACCCCTACACAAAGAGCCTGATTGCCGCTGTGCCGCGACCCGACCGCAAGCTGCACCGCTTCCCACAGATCAGTTATGGCGGTCGCGAGACACGCTTTGCGGTGGAAGAGCTGGCCCAGAATTGGCCCTCACAACCCAAGCCCGATGGCCCATTGGTGGAGGCGCGTAACCTAACGAAACGTTTCCTCGAAAAGGGAAGCCTAATCCCCTCGCGGCGCAAATTTTTCACCGCCGTCGATGATGTGAGCTTTGATATTGAGGCAGGCAAAATTTTCGGCCTGGTGGGAGAAAGCGGCTCGGGCAAAAGCACCATCGCCCGCATGGTGGCGGGCTTGCACGATCTCGATGGTGGGGACATCCATTTTGACGGCACCAAAGTGTCCGGGGCATCGCCCGAGGTGCGCGAGGGCTATGTTCGCCAGCTGCAGATGATCTTCCAGGACCCCTATTCGTCGCTCAATCCGCGCCACAGGGTGAAAGACATAGTGGCCGAACCTGCACGCCATCTGAAGGTCATACCGGCCGACAAGATCAATGGCCATGTGGACCAATTGCTCGACAAGGTGGGCCTGGGAGCCGCTGCGGGCGCAAAGTTTCCCCACGAGTTTTCCGGTGGGCAGCGGCAGCGCATATCCATTGCACGCGCGCTGGCCACACAGCCACGCTTTCTGATTTGCGACGAGCCGACCAGCGCGCTGGACGTATCGATCCAAGCGCAGATCCTTAACATTCTCAAAGATCTGCAGGACCATTTGGGCCTGACCATGCTGTTCATCAGCCACGATCTGCCGGTGGTTCGCCAGATGTGCGACCGGGTGGGTGTGCTGCGGGGCGGCAAGCTGGTGGAGGTGGCGGACACGGAAGATCTGTTCGCCCGGCCACAGCATGCCTACACGCAGGAGCTGTTGAGCCTGATGCCGAAGACAGATCTGCTTTCGGACGAAGGTTTGGAGCCAGAGCCGCTCAGCGCCTGATTGACTCTAGCCAACATGGCGGGCCAGAAATGCCCTTCCATCCTCTTCACCAATCGCCCAACCACGTTCGATTTTATCGCGGGACCGGAAGTCGAGCTTGCTGGCCGGGACCGGCGTTGAAGGCTCGACATAAGTGAAACGTGGATCGGCGGGCAGGTGCCGGTAGTGTCGTGTCATCAAAATAAGCGTTTCGCCCTCATCCGGCTCGGGCATCGGCGCATTGTCCGTTGTTCCAGCGTCCATGACATAGCGGCCCGACCCCGGCTTCCACTGGCCAAGAGAAAAAACGGGTGGAATTGCGGCCGCCGCGCAAATCAGATCTATCAGATGCCCGTCGCGTGCGGCCTGACGTGCGTCCACCATCAGTTTACGGGCGCCAATTTTGCTCGGTAGCGCTATATGCGGGTTGGATCGCACAATTTGATCTGCCTTGTAGAGGGCAAATGACAGGTAGGTTCCAAGAAGTGGCGGTAGCCATTTTGGTGGCAAGGCCAGTGTGATGTGAAACTGCGGACCCTGGGAGACCGCCTCCACCGCAGCCTCGTTCATGGCCTCGGCCACCGCAGCTCTGTAAATACGCTCGTGGGGCGCTTTTCCGCGAATGATCTCGGCTGGCACCGCCGGCTGGCGGGACTCCTCTTCAAAGGCATCCCCCATCAATTCAAGCACACGGGCGGCATTGCCCGCTATAAAGCTTGCCGCCGACAAAGCGCCGGCGCTGACCCCGGTGACACGGCTTGGAGCCAGCTTCAGTGGGCCTTGGGCAATTTCCAGAAAACCACCTTGCCAAAAGCATCGTGTGCCGCCGCCGGAGAACACCATCTGATCAAATTTGGGCAGTCGCGTTTGAGGCCCACGCTTGGCGGGCCTGCCATGGGTATGCACCGCGTACGCTTGACCTGATGTTTGGTCGTCCAACACTGAGCCCCTTTTGAATGCCGCCCCGTGCGGCAAACCCGGCCACAACCGGAGATGACACTTGAGGGATAGCTCTTGTCACCCATCATGCCAATCGTTAGGCAGCGCCACTGATATGCGCGACATCCATAGTTAGGCGCTGCGCACTGATTTCAAAGACTGAGCAAAATATGGCTAGACGCAAAAAGGGACGCGCCGTTTCCGGATGGCTCGTTCTCGACAAACCCTACCGCCTTGGATCGACACAGGCCGTCGGCAAGGCGAAATGGCTGTATCAGGCGCGCAAGGCAGGCCATGCCGGAACGCTGGATCCGCTGGCTTCCGGCCTGCTGCCCATCGCCTTGGGGGAAGCCACCAAGACGGTCAACTACGTTATGGACGGCACCAAGACTTACCGCTTCACCATTGCCTGGGGCGAGCGGCGGTCAACCGATGATCTGGAAGGCGAAATTGTTGCCTCTTCGGATTTGCGGCCTGACCGAGCGGATGTTGAGGCCCTGTTGCCCGAGTTCACTGGCGACATCTCCCAAGTGCCGCCCATGTATTCCGCCATCAAGGTGGACGGGGAACGCGCTTATGATCTGGCCCGCGACGGCGAGGATGTTGTGCTGCAGGCCCGCGATGTCACGATAGACAGGCTGGAGATCGTCGGGTGGGAAACTGACGGGTGCACGCTGGAAGCCGACTGCTCCAAAGGCACATATGTCCGCGCCATCGCCCGCGACATGGGCGAGCGGCTGGGCTGCCATGGATATGTAAGCGCTTTGCGCCGCACCGCCGTTGGTGGTTTCACCGAAGACGATCTTGTCCCGCTTGATGAACTGTTGGAGCTGGAGGGCGATCTTAATGCTTTGGACCAGCAGCTGCTGAGCACTATGGATGCTCTGGAGGATTTGCCGGAGATCAGCGTGTCGGAGAACGACGCCATTCGCATTCGTTCCGGCAATCCCGTTTTGCTGCGGGGTCGTGATGCGCCGCTTATGACCGATGACGCCTATGCAACCTGTAAAGGCGACTTGCTGGCCCTGGGCGCAGTGGAAGCAGGCTCATTTCATCCGCGAAAAGTGTTCGTCTTCAATCAGGATTGAGCAGCCATTCGCGTTAACCATGGCCTGCGCTGGACGCATGGCTGACATGACGGAATAGACGCGAACTTTTCATATAGTTCGCGCGTATCGTCTCCATAATAACTGTGTGACCGCTTTTATGACCTCCGAAATCCGCGGCCACCATGATGGAGATGATTATGACGACACAAAAGGAAAAGCCCGTCCGTTCAGTGCCACTTGATGTGAAAGACTCTGGCCCTGTTCGCAGCCGCCCGACGCGGGGCGACGCATTTGTCTCCCACGTTCTGCTTGGTCGCCATTCCCGCCAGATCGAGTTCAAAGACAGCGTATTTCACTAGTTGGGAATTTTGGCGGTCCTAGCCCTTTTCGCTATGGCCGCCAAAACCGCTCCGCATGGCAGACAGCACCTGATCTGAGAAACTTTCATCCCGTCGTGATCTGAAACGTGCATAAAGCGCAGCCGACAACACGTTGGCGGGCACCGCTTCCTCAACGGCCGCCTGGATGGTCCACCTCCCGGTGCCAGAATCTGGCACGATGCCCTGGAAATCGGACAGCTCAGCATCCTTTTGCAGTGCGGTGGCGGTCAGATCGAGGAGCCAGGACGCAATGACCGAGCCACGGCGCCAGACCTCGCTGATTTCGCCCACCTCAAGGTCAAATCGCAAGTGCTCCGGCCGATCATCGCAACGGGCCTGACGCAGGATATCGAGCCCTTCCGCATAAGCCTGCATAAGACCATATTCGATCCTGTTGTGGATCATCTTGGTGAAGTGGCCAGAGCCACTTGGACCGACATGCAGATAACCCTTTTCGGCGGTGGAAACGCTGTCATCCCGCCCCGGTGTTTTAGAAGCTGTTTTTTCGCCCGGCGCTAGGGCGTCGAAGATGGGATCAAGGCGTTCCACCGCCTCGTCGGGTCCACCGATCATCAGACAGTAGCCGCGCTCCAGACCCCAGACGCCGCCCGACGTGCCCACATCTACGAAATGTATGCCTTGCGCTGCCAGATCGAGCCCGTGCTGGGCGCTGCCTTTATAGAAGCTGTTACCTCCATCGATAAGTGTGTCCCCCGGATCCAACAATTGAGCCAGGCTGGTGACCGTCTGGTCGGTAATCTCCCCGGTGGGCACCATGATCCAGATGGCGCGTGGCGCTTCAAGCTTTTCGACCAATTCCTCAAACGAATGCGCAGCGATGGCGCCATCATCCGCCAGCGCATCGGTCGCATCTTTATCACGGTCATGAACCACGCATTCATGTCCGGCGGCCATGAGCCGCCGCGCAATCCCGCCACCCATACGGCCCAATCCGACTATTCCAATCTGCATTTGCGCTCTCCCGAAGGCATTTCGTGAGAACTCAAATAGGGCGCGGCGGTCTCCTGTCTCAGGCTGCCCGGAAGTTTCGGCAAATTCTGCATCGGCGCGGCGGGGGGTGGTGGCTTCTTTTCGATCTCCATATGCACAAGCGGCCCGAAGCGAATTTCGGGCCACTGTCGACAAAATGGATAGGTGCTAGCTCATCTCTTTGAGCAGCTTCTCGGTCTTTGCTTCTTCAACCCGGTTCACCAACTTCTTGGCTTCCATGCCGTCGCGCAGAGTTTTGGTCACGGTGATGGATGTGTGCACCAGCATGATCGCACTCATGGCGTAGAAGCCTTTGGCCGCAAAGCCGGCATCCATGAAGAAGATGCCGCCGGCCATCATAAGCGCCGCGATCCCGAAGCTGACGATGGAGAATTGGGTCCAGATGGGCGAGTGATGGTTTTGGAGATCGGTCATTATGTTTGCTTTCCAAGAGTTGTGTTTGGGTATCAGTTGATGTGTTTATGGGTGTGACGCTCAGGACGCCTGTTTGAGCCTGTGCGCTTGCTCTGATTTCATTTTGACTTTCAGCCGGTCGAGCACTGCATCTGCACTGGTGCTTTGGGCTTCGCCGCACCCGGCATCAGCCAGTCGCTTGACGATGGCATCGGGATTTTGGTCAGCGGACATTTCTTCCATTGCGCTGTCCGCCAGGTCGATCTTCTGTTGGCGGGCCTGCAATCGTTTAAGGGTGTCTTCCGCATCACGAAGTGCGTTGCTGCGGCCTTCACCGAACTCAGATTGCAGTTTTTGCGCGCTATGGGTCGCCGCTGCCACCCGCTGACCCCGATTTAGCTCGCGGAGCTTGGCTTCCGCCTGACGAACACGGGCCTTGAGCCGGTCAACTTCCTTGGTGTAGCGCGCCTGCGCTTCGTCGGAGGCGTCACGCTCGGCTTCCATGAGCGCGATGGCTTCGGCTGCATCGCGAGCCAGCTCGCTGTTTCCCGCCTCCAGCGCCGCCAATGTGCGGGTCTCGAGGTCGGCCATTCGTGCCAACAGCTTTTCATGTTGCGCTGCTTCCTGACGATTTTGGGCCATGGAAAGGGCTAGCACCTTGCGGGCGGTTTCAACTTCGTTGGTTGCGTCGACCAAATATTGCCTGAGCAGCTGATGAGCGTTGCGGTCCTGTAAATCGTCATCGACTTCGCGCAATTTTCCGCGCCACAGAGTGGAGAGTGACTTGAGCATATCGTGGCCTCCTCGTTGGTGTTCTGTATATGAACGATGTTCACAAAATCCATAAAACACAAACGTGAACGGTGTTCAAGATAAAAATGAACATTGTTCGTATTTTTATGCTTTAAGGAGCCATGACTGGAAAAAGAGAACAGACCCGGCGGGAACTCACCGAGCGGCTGCTACAGGCGGCAGAGGAACTCATTGAAGTGGACGGGCTCGAGGGCACGACCGCCCGCACGGTCACCCAGCGCGCACAA
Source organism: Pseudomonadota bacterium (assembly GCA_038749385.1). Classification (GTDB taxonomy): domain Bacteria; phylum Pseudomonadota; class Alphaproteobacteria; order Rhizobiales; family Rhizobiaceae; genus JBCBXA01. The sequence goes on from JBCDIB010000025.1 coordinate 11,828, forward strand.
TGTGGGTTAGGCACACTTTATAAATGCTATGCCGATCTTGATGATTTGATCATCCACGTGAACTCACGGACGCTAAAAAAACTGGGTGCAGAGCTGGCGGCTTCCACCGAAGGGTTCAGCGATCCGGTTGAGCAATTGCAGGCTCTTGCGCTCAGCTACATCCACTTTGCCGAGCAGAATCACACGCTGTGGACCGCTTTGTTCGAGCACAATGCGACGAGCAGCGAGCCAATACCCAAATGGCACGAGCAGGAAAACACGGCGCTTCTTACTTATATTGCAAAGCCCGTTATGGGGCTGGAACCGGAGTTGAAAGACGAGGCCCTGGCAGCCCGTAGCCGCACCTATTTCGCAGCCATCCACGGGTTGGTAGTGATCTCGCTGCAGGGGCGGTTCGTCGGATTGTCCCCCGACGTGCTGCGCAGCGAGACAAAGCTGCTGGTGAGCCGTATGGCGCAGCCAAAATAGAAAAGATAAGACCCGCGATGAAAGTGATCACCGCGGGTTTGGTATTTCTAGCCGGCCGCCTTCAGTTCCAACCGGCGGCGGTGAAGAATGGGTTCAGTGTAGCCGGACGGCTGGGTTGTGCCTTCGAACACCAGTTCGCGGGCTGCCTGAAAAGCGACAGAGCTGTCCCAATTTCCATCCATAGGCCGGTAGGCCGGGTCACCGGCATTCTGGCCGTCCACCACTTTGGCCATTTTGCGCAAGGTCTCCTCCACCTGGCTCTCGCTCACAACCCCATGGCGCAACCAGTTTGCCATATGCTGGGCGGAGATGCGCAGGGTCGCGCGGTCTTCCATCAGGCCCACATCGTTGATGTCCGGCACTTTGGAACACCCAACACCTTGGTCCACCCAGCGCACCACATAGCCCAAAATTCCCTGGGCATTGTTGTCGAGCTCAAGCTGCTTGTCCTCATCGGACCAGTTGGGGCTAACCGCTACCGGGATGGATAGAATGTCATCAATGTTTGCGCGGTCCCGTTTGGCCAGTTCCGCCTGCACATCGTGCACATTGACCTTGTGATAGTGAGTTGCATGGAGGGTCGCACCCGTCGGGCTCGGCACCCAAGCGGTATTGGCACCCGCATTCGGATGGCCGATTTTCTGTTCCAGCATGGCTTCCATCATGTCGGGCATGGCCCACATGCCTTTGCCGATCTGCGCCCGACCAGCGAGGCCACATTCCAAGCCGATGTCCACGTTCCAATCTTCATAGGCCTTGATCCATGGCGCGCTCTTCATGTCGCCCTTGCGGATCATCGGGCCAGCTTCCATCGACGTGTGCATCTCGTCGCCGGTCCGGTCGAGGAAGCCGGTATTGATGAACACAACGCGGTTTTTGGCGGCGCGAATGCACTCCTTCAGATTGACCGTCGTCCGGCGTTCCTCGTCCATGATGCCCATTTTGATGGTGTGGCGAGCCATGCCCAGCACGTCTTCGACCCGACCGAAAATCTCATTTGCAAAGGCCACTTCGTCCGGGCCGTGCATCTTGGGTTTCACCACATACATTGAGCCTTCAAGGGAGTTCATGTTGCGGCCATCGGGGCCAATATCGTGCAGCGCGATGAGGGCCGTACACATGGCGTCCATCATACCTTCAGGCACTTCGGCGCCATCGGCATCAAGAATGGCGGGGTTGGTCATAAGATGTCCGACATTGCGAATAAGCATGACCGCGCGACCCTTAAGGGTTACGTCCGAGCCATCGGCGGCGGAAAAATCCAGGTCCGGGCTCAGCCTGCGGGTGACGGTCTTGCCGCCTTTTTCAAAGCTCTCTTCCAGATCACCTTTCATCAAGCCCAGCCAGTTGCGATAAACCAGCGTCTTGTCTTCAGCATCCACCGCAGCAACCGAGTCTTCGCAATCCATGATCGTGGTCAGCGCAGACTCAAGCCAGACGTCAGACATATTGGCCGGATCGGTTTTCCCAATGGGATGATCTGCATTTATGTGAATGCCGACATGCATGCCATTTTTGACAAACATGAGCGCTCGAGGCGCTGAAGCATCCCCTTTGTAACCGACGAACTGGTCGGCATCTTTAAGTGCCAAATCGCCGCTCTCGCCGGTTATGACCAGTGCACCATCGACAACTGAGAATCCGGTTGCTTCAGTCCAAGCGCCGGTTAGCGGCACGCTGTCATCAAGAAACTTTTTCGCCCAGGCGATCACCCGTCCGCCACGCTCTTCATCATAGCCTTTGCCCGTGGCCGTATCGCCCAAGGCGTCGGTGCCATACAGCGCGTCATAGAGCGATCCCCAGCGCGCGTTGGCGGCGTTGAGTGCGAAGCGGGCGTTCATGATAGGCACGACCAATTGAGGGCCGGCGACCGATGCGATTTCGCGGTCCACATTGGTGGTCTCGACGGAAAATTTTTCGCCCTCCGGCACCAGATAGCCTATTTCGCGCAAAAAGCCCTTATAGGCCTCCATATCCATGATCGGGCCGGGGTTGGCTTTGTACCAAGCGTCCAGCTTGGACTGCATCTCATCGCGCACAGCCAAAAGCTCGCGGTTGCGCGGGGCAAGATCAGCCACCAGCGCGTTGAAACCGGCCCAGAAATCTGCGGCTGTAACGCCGGTGCCGGGAATGGCTTCATTGTCGATGAAGTTTGCCAGTTCTGCCGCAACCTGCAGGTCGCCTTTGGTGATGCGTTCCATGGTGACGCCTCTCTGATATCGTTCGTGTTGCCGCGTTTTCCTCCGCAGACATTTTCAAGTCAACGCGATGGTTTGGCGAGAGATTTTATCCAAAATGGAAAAAATGAATGTCCGGAACGGCAAAGCGAAAATCAGGGGTCGCTTCCC
>JBCDIB010000026.1:0-14309 GCA_038749385.1 Pseudomonadota bacterium
AGCCAGGAGTTGGAGGCCTGTCGTTGGTACAGCCGAGCGGAAATTCTGGAGATGCTCAACGTGCCATATGGCGATCCGACCAAGGAGCACCTGCCGCCCCACGGTGCGATCGCGCATCTGCTGATCCGGGACTGGGCAAACGGAAAATTTTAGTTCGCTCTAGCCCGTGGGTGTGAAAGTCGCGAACAGTACGATGGTCACGAGAAACTCGAGCACCACGATACCGAAGGCGAATTGAGACGGCTTTTCCAGGGTGATCCGAGTGAGGAAAAACGCAGCTGCGAGTGACGCGAAGAATGCCACGAACAGAGCGATCAGGGCCAGCGTGTTGGCCGGACTGAGCGCCTGCAAAATGGTGATTGGCAGCAACAGATAGGCGATCGCCAATTTACCCCAGTTAGACGCATTCACATAGGTGGGAAAGCGCTCGGCAAAGCCCAAGGGCCGCGCCAATAGGTAAAGTACACCCAGCGGACCGAGCCACAGCGCCGCTATCAGAAACATATCCGCTGCCAGCAGACCAGGCCCCATGGTGTGGCCAAGAATGTTCTGGTCAGTGCTGACACGGTACAATTCGATGGGCATGGCGAGCACGAAGGCGATGAACGACCATCGCGTGCCATCGGGCGTCAGGTCCAGCGCGCGCAGCCCCTCCGGCCTGTTGGTCATGAGCGCAAAGCTGCCCATACACCGGCGGATGATACTGTCGAAAATGGTCCCGTTCGGCAGGTTTTTAGGTGCGGCCATTGGCTGCTTGGGGCCTCCTACTGGCCTTTTTGTGCTGAAAACCAGTCTTTGATGATGCGCCCGTAGATTGCCGTCAAAGCATCCAAGTCAGCAAGTGCGACACGTTCGTCTATTTGGTGCATGGTCTGGCCCACGAGGCCGAATTCCACCACAGGTGCATAGTCCTTGATGTACCGTGCATCCGATGTGCCACCGCCTGTGGAGATTTCCGGCACACGGCCTGTAACGGCTTCCACTGAGCCGCGCACGGCGTCGATCAGGGCGTCATTTTGCGTCCGGAACACATGGCTTGGCCGGTCGCGCCACTCAATCGTGTAGCGTGTGGGTTCGTTTGAGCCGCGGTGCGGCGGCACCTGTGCGCCTTCATCCAGGCGGCGCACAAGTTCTCCCATCAGGCTGTCCGCCGACCATGTGTCGTTGAACCGGACATTGAAATGCGCCGTGGCATGGGCTGGAATCACGTTCACCGAAGGGTTGCCCACGTCGATCGAGGTCACTTCCAGATTGGTGGGCTCAAAGGCATCGGTGCCTTCGTCCAGCGGTTCGGTCAGTAGCGCATCCATCAGCCGCATCAGTCGCGGCACCGGGTTGTCGGCGAGGTGGGGGTAAGCAGCGTGGCCCTGTGTGCCCTGTACCGTCACCTTGCCGGACACCGAGCCCCGGCGCCCGATCTTGATAGCGTCTCCCAACACATTCGGGTTGGTGGGTTCGCCCAGAATGCAGGCGTCTATGGTCTCTCCGCGCTCGGCCACCCATTGCAGCAATTTGTCTGTGCCATTGATGGCCGGACCTTCTTCATCGCCGGTGATCAGAAACGAGATGGATCCGGGTAAAGGGCCGTCCGTCAACAGCTCTTCCACTGCGGCGAGGAAGCAAGCGATCCCGCCTTTCATATCCACCGCGCCGCGACCATACATCATGCCGTCGTGCACCTCGCCGTCGAAAGGCCCTGCGCTCCACGCGGCTTCGTCGCCGGGGGGAACAACGTCTGTGTGGCCCGCAAAGCAAAGGTGCGGCGCTTGCGTGCCCAGCCGTGCGTAGAGATTTTCAACATCCGGTGTGCCGTCATCGCTGAAAGTCATGCGGTGAACTTCAAAGCCCAGTGCTTCAAGCCGCGCGGCCAGAACGCCCAGTGCCCCGCCTTCAGCAGGGGTGACGGACGGACATTGAATGAGTTCGCGCAACAGCGCGGCTGGAGCAGAAAGATCGGTCATTTTTTCAATCATGGCCAAGCGCTACCACCGCTGCGGGGCAGGTCAAGCGGTACGATTTTGGTGTGCGCCTACTCGTCCCACGGACGGCTATTGCGCCTCGGTCCATTTGGATTTGGGCCGGGTGTGCCATCTACCAAACACAGAAAAGCAAAGGCGGGCAGGGCAACCAACGGAATGAGCGCCAAGAACATGAGCGGCCATGCCAAGTTCAAATCCTTGAGCCGTTTCACCACCAGCGCCGCATAAACCCACGGAGCGCTGAACAAAATGCCCAAGAGCAAAAATGCAAACACCAAACCGGATGTTGTTTCGACTTCATTGGTCAGTGGATTGGTTTCGGAAAGCACGGCGGCCACCGAAGTCGCAAAGCCAATAATCGGCAACAAAGAACCCAAAAAGAATGCCCGTCGCCCCATACGCCCGCGGAACGACAATAAAGCCCATACGATGCCAGGGGCAGGCGGCGAAATGCTTGGCTCGCTCATACTGGTTTCTCCGGCTGTTCCGCATGGATGATCATGATTTTCTGCCAAATCTTGCGCGACAGGTTTGTGGTTAGCATTTCGGTGTCGTTCACCGCGCGCACCACCTCTATGTCGTCCACGGACTGCGCGTAGAGCGCCGCGAGCTTGCCGGTCAATGCCAGCATCTCGGAGCAGTAATCAAGATAACGCATCAACTCGCCCGGCGTCAGATTACGAGCGGGGGAGCTGGCAGTTGGAATGGTGCCGCTGGACACGGCGGACGGGTCCTTTGTCAGCTGATGCATGTCGATGACGTGGGTGATGGAGCGCAGCGGTGACAGCGCCCGAATGGCCCGGCGGCGTTTCAGGCGGTTCTCGAGGCTCAACACAGTTATCAGGCCAACCCCGGCAATGATGAGCGTGTTCAGCGCAGCTTCAATGCCTTGTACATTGCGCAGAGGCGTGGTGGCCATCTGTTCGAAATCCACCACAGTGCCGACCCAGAAGAATACAAAAGCGGCCAACGCCACCATGGCTGCCACCAGGCTCCAGACCCACCAGATCGGCTGGCGTAATTGTTCTGCATCTGCCGTGATGCCCTTGCCCGCGTCACCTAATTCCCGACAGACCTTCGCCAGACTGGAGCCGGGAAAACGCTCTTCGATGCGTGCTTCCAGCTTGCCTATCGTGGCGAGGATCTTTTCGGAATTTAGCTCGCGATAGGGCACCGGCCAGTGGTTCCTAGTCGCGTAGCAATTCGTTGATGCCGGTCTTGGAGCGGGTTTTTTCGTCCACGGTTTTTACGATCACGGCGCAATAAAGGTTAGGACCCGGCTCACCATTTGGCATGGGTTTGCTCGGCATGGTGCCAGCCACAACAACGGAATAGGGCGGCACCTCGCCATAGCTGATGTCGCCGGTGGCGCGGTTCACGATCTTTGTGGACTGGCCGATATAAACGCCCATGCCCAAAACCGAGCCTTCGCGCACGATGCAGCCTTCAACCACTTCCGAGCGTGCACCAATGAAACAATTATCCTCAATAATGGTCGGCCCGGCTTGGAGCGGCTCTAGGACACCGCCAATGCCCACGCCGCCGGACAAGTGCACGTTCTTGCCGATCTGGGCGCAGGAACCGACAGTGGCCCATCCGTCAACCATGGAGCCTTCATCCACATATGCGCCCAGGTTTACGAATGATGGCATCAGCACCACGTTTTTGCCGATGTAAGAGCCCTGGCGAACGATTGAGCCCGGCACCGCACGGAAGCCAGCATCCCGAAACTTGTTCTCGCCCCAGCCTTCGAACTTGGATGGCACCTTGTCCCACCAGGTCGCGCCATCAGTGCCGCCGCTCATGACCTTCATATCGTTGAGCCGGAACGACAGCAGGACCGCCTGCTTGAGCCATTGGTTCACCACCCAATTGCCATCTGCGCCAGGCTCGGCAACCCGTGCGGTACCGCTGTCGAGCATGTTCAGTGCCTCGCTCACCGCCTCACGTACTTCGCCTTGGGTGCTGGTGGAAACGGTGTCGCGCGCTTCAAACGCGGCTTCGATGGTGGCTTGAAGGTCAGCACTCATTTGGTGGGCTCCGGCGGTGGTAAATGGTATTGGGGAATATGTAGACGGCAGTTGGCGCTCTAGCTATGCGATGCAGATAGACGGGTCAAACGGCCCTGGAAATTTCAGGAAACAACATGTCCGCCACTTCTGCCGAATCCAAACGCCGCAATCTTCGTTCGTCCGAAACCGATGTGAAACTGGCCGTTGAGGTGCCGGTGACGCCCCAGACCGAGCATCCGGCTTACCGTCTGGCCTTCGACGATAAGGATTTCCTGACCCGCGAAGAGCTGCGCCCGGTGCGCCTGCAATTGGAGTTGCTCAAGCCTGAATTGATTCTGGACGAAGAGAATGTGGAAAGCACTTGCGTTTTGTTCGGTGGTGCACGCATTCCAGAGCCGGGCGGTGAGGCTTGGGCCGCCAAGACCGACGAGGCCCGCAAGAACCTCGAAGCCAATGCCGTCTATTATCAGGCCGCTCGGGACTTCGCCCGCATTGCCTCCGAATATTCGCTAACCAAGGGTGGCCGTGAAATGGTCGTCACCACTGGTGGCGGCCCGGGGGTTATGGAAGCCGGTGCCCGCGGGGCGCTGGACGCCGGAGCGCGCAATCTGGCGCTCAACATTGTACTGCCCCACGAGCAGGCGCCAAACCCCTATGTCACGCCGGAGTTGAGCCTGAATTTCCACTATTTCGCCATCCGTAAAATGCACTTCCTTATGCGCGCTAAAGTCGTGTCGGTGTTTCCGGGCGGGTTTGGCACACTGGATGAATTATTCGAGACGCTGACGCTCATTCAGACCAAGCGCATGGACCGCGTGCCAGTGCTACTGTTCGGCTCCGACTTTTGGTCCAAGATTATCGATCTGGAAGAGCTGGCCCGCCAAGGAACCATTTCGCCTGATGATCTAGAGCTGGTGGAAACTGTTGACACAGCGGAAGATGCGTGGGCCTCGGTGAAGCGTTTCTACTCTATCTGACGCGCTTTAAAGTTGCGCGTCTTACGCCACTCACCAGCGACCAGGACACAAGCATCAGCAGAAACCACGAGCCGAACTTTGTTGGGCTGACCAATTGCCATCCGTCCGCTTGGTTCGGGTAAACCCATGCGCGGCCAAAAGTAGCAATGTTCTCGGCTGCGTAAATAAGCCCCGCCAGCCCGACGAATGGGATTAGCAGCGGCAAGCGCCAGCGTGTGGCCGCGTGGGGCGAAGGCGCAAAGTCCAGCCAGGTGCGGGCGAATAAGATGATCGTTGCAGCTGTCAGCACCCAGCGCGTGTCCCACACGAAATGATGGGCGAAGAAGTTGATGTAGGCCAATGCGCCCAGCACAAGCGTAAGGGCGAAGGGCGGGTAGCGTTCGAACTGAAAATCATGCAGCCGCCAGGACCGGGCAATATAACTGCCCACCGCCGCATACATGAAACCAGAAAACAGCGGCACACCGGCCAGCCGTACAAAATTGGCTTCTGGGTAGACCCAGGATCCAACTGACGTTTTGAACAATTCCATCACGGTGCCGGCGATATGGAATGCCAGAATGACCCGCGCCTCCGGCCACGTTTCCAGCTTCAGCGCGATCATGGCGACCTGTATCAGAACCGCGCAGAGGAATAGGAAATCGTAGCGCGGCAGAACCGCATTTGCCGGGTAAAGCGCGAACGTGCCCACAATGAGCACCAGCATGGCAATACCAAACATGGCGGCGTTGAGTTGTGTAAGCGCAAAGCCGACGAGTTGGCGCAATTTGCTACTTGCCGGGTACTGGCGGCAGGGTCAGCGATGCCAGAAAGCCCGGCAGATCGTGGGTGGCGTGGTCAATATAGGGCTCTTCGTGGCCCTCATGCTCCCAGCTATCCCCAAGGTGCGGGGCGTCTGCTTTTACCAGAACCGTCGTCATGCCGTGGGTCTTGGGCACTTCCAGGTTGCGCGCCATATCTTCGAACATCACCGCGTTGGCCGGATCGATATCATAGTCTGACCAGAACTTCAGATAGCCCGTTTCGCCAGGCTTGGGCACATAGTCCGCCGCCACAACATCGAACACGCCGCTGAACAGATGGGCGATACCCAAGCGTTCCATCGTCCGCATGGCGTGGGGCACGTCACCATTGGTGTGAACCAGCTTGCGGCCTTCAAGTTGGCTGAGAATCAGGTCCAGACCTGTGTCGGTGGGCACCGGCGAATAGTCGATGTCATGCACGTAGTTGAGAAACGTCACCGGCTCGACATTGTAGTGCTTGCTCAGTCCATTCAGCGTGGTGCCGTAATCGTGGAACAATTGTTTTTGCAGATGTCGGGCAGCCACCAAATCGTCGGTCTCCAGCAGCTTGGCCACAAACTGGGTCATCTTCACATCTATCTGCGCGAACAGATCGCACGAACGCGGGTAGAGCGTGTTGTCGAGATCAAAAATCCAAGTGTCCACATGGGCGAAATCGCCCACATGTGTCAGGCCCGCAGCAGCCTCCGCGACGAGCGGCAAATCTGTGGGGCTGGTGGAATCGCTGGATTTGTTGGACATGGACCTGTGTAGCGTTGGGCCAGCTTGGGGGCCAGCATCAATGTGCAGGAAGATGTAGCGTTGGAAATCTGGATTGCTATCACCATCGGCGCAGCGTTTCTACAAAACATACGCTCATCGTTTCAAAAGCACCTCAAGGGGCAGATCGGCACAACAGGCGCCACCTTCGTGCGCTTCGGCTTCGGCCTGCCCGTGGCCGCATTTTATACGGTCCTTTTGGTGTGGATCGGCGGCTACCACTTGCCAGAACTCAACAGTGGCTTCGCGCTATGGGTGTGCATCGCGGCCATGGCGCAGATAGGTGCGCAGGCCTGTCTGGTGGCGCTTTTCGCCTGGCGCAACTTCACGGTGGGCACGGCCTACTCCCGCACCGAACCCATATTTGCCGCCCTCTTTGCGCTCATTTTTGTTGGTGAATTGCTGCCACTGGTCGGACTGGCGGCGGTTATCATCACGGTTGCGGGTGTGGTGCTCATATCGGTGGCGCGGCCCAGGGAAGGCGAGCGCATCACGCCCCTGGCAATGGTCCGATCCCTTGCCACCAAACCCGCGCTGATCGGCTTGGCCTCCGGCACCATGTTCGGCGTGTCTGCCACCGGCTACCGTGTGGCGTCCACCAGTTTGGACACGCCGCATTTCTTTGTGGCGGCTGTCACCACACTGCTGGTTGCCATCACTGTCCAGACATTGGTCATGCTGGTTTACATGGCCGTCCGCGAACCGGACCAGTTCGCCAAAATCGGCAAGGTGTGGCAGCCGGCGGCCCTTGTCGGCCTCGTGGGCGCAACAGCCACATTCGGTTGGTTCAGCGCGTTCACTTTGCAACAGGCGGCGTTGGTAAAGGTGGTTGCTCAGGTTGAAATGATCTTCACCTACGCCACCAGCGTGTTCATTTTCCGCGAGCGAATCAACCGCATTGAGATCATGGGGGTAAGCCTGATTGTGCTGGGTATCTGTGTGCTGCTACTGACTTAAACCGGCATGGTCTCCAGCACCGAAGCGCGATCATTTAACGAGCCGATGAAGTCACCCAACGCGGGTCGGCCGATAATATTGATCTCGGCGAAACGGTGGTTCGCATAACCTATTAGGCATACCAAAACGACCTGATTGTAGGTGAGCTTTTCTCCGAAGTTAAAGAGCTCGCCACCTGTTTCGGCAATCATGTCCGCCGCGCTCTCCACCTTCGCAAAACGGCCTGTCAGATAGGCATCCCATTTGAGTTCGGCAGGTCGGCGGATGGTCTCATAGACGCATTGCACCAGCGCTTCCGTGGCGCCGTTCAGCAGGGCATAGGTTTGCAATGCTTCGTCCCGGGCGCGGCCTTCGGCGGGGAACAAGTCGACGCCCCCAGCACGCGCCAGATGATCACAGATGATGTGACTGTCCGACAGCACGAAACCATCATCCAGCTCCAGGGCGGGCACCTGCACCAGCGGGTTTTTCTTCCTGTAATCCTCGTTCACTTCCGCCGGGGTGACGTTCGTGGGAACCGTTTCCACATCCAATCCCAATTCAAGGGACCAAAGCTTCGCCTTGCGCACGAAAGGTGATGTGGGACCGCCATACAGTTTCATCGAATGTTCCTTCGCTCAGTCGTCAGTGTGGTCATCGGGCACGATCAGCGTACCTGCACCATGGTCGGTAAACAGTTCCAGCAGCACAGCATGGGGCACCGTACCGTTGACGATGACAACGCCCTCAACGCCCATGGACAGTGCATTGATGCAGGTCTCCACCTTGGGGATCATGCCGCCTGAGATTGTGCCGTCGGCGATGAGCGCTCTGGCCTCGCTGACGGTCAGCTGTTTGATCAGCTTTTTGTTGCCGTCCAGCACACCGGACACATCGGTGAGAAACAGCAAGCGCTTGGCGTCATAAGCTCCGGCCAGTGCCCCTGCAAATGTGTCGGCATTGATGTTGTAGGTTTCGCCATCCACACCAGCGGCCACCGGTGCCACCACGGGTATGATTTCCTGCGCCGCCAACATGTGCAGCAATGACGTGTCGACTCGTGCGGGTTCGCCAACAAAACCAAGGTCGATGATCTGCTCTATATTGGAACCGGGATCACGGCTGGTGCGACGCATTTTTTCGGCCGTGACCATGCCACCATCCTTGCCGCACAAGCCTACGGCATAGCCGCCCTGGCCGGTGATCGAGGCCACGATGGTTTTATTGATGGAGCCGGCCAGCACCATCTCCACCACTTGCACGGTTTCTCGTGTGGTCACGCGCAGGCCGTCTCTGAACTCCGACACGATGCCAAGCTGGTCCAGCATATTGCCGATTTGTGGACCGCCGCCGTGCACCACCACCGGGTTCACGCCAGATTGCGACAGCATGGTCACATCTTCCGCAAAGGCGGTGAACAGCGTGTCGTCAACCATGGCGTTACCACCAAATTTGATGACGACATTCTGGTCATCATAGCGCTGCATGTAGGGCAGGGCGCGGGAGATTGTCTCGGCGCGCCGCTCGGCCCGCTTTTGTTCTGAAATATCGTCGGTCATTGGGCCCTGGTTGGCTCCTGCAATTGCTCTCAGCACCATTAGGGCCAAATCGCCCTACCTACCAGCGTATGCGGTGCTGATTTCTGTCACGCACATCTGTCTGGCACAATTTCGCCGTTTGATGCGGGTCCAATAGGGCGCGGCTTAAAAGACACGCGTCTTGCTGAACTTCCAACACGTTCGCGCGTTTCTGACATATCCAAAAGACATGGCGCGATTTGAAAGCGCCAGCATGAGGTAAAAAATGACCCCCCGACCTGTTCTCTCCACACTGCGCACCGCGCTGTTGTCCGCCGCCTTTGGCCTTCCTGTTGTCTTCGCTGTCCAGCCAACGCTTGCACAGGATGCCGCCACCGGCGTTGAAAGCCCTGCGGCGAACACTGCTGATGGTGTCCGCGCGCTGATAGCAAAGTTTGAAGCTGAGTTGGCACAGATAACTGCGGATGGTGGAGACGCCGCCCCACTTCAGGAGCAAATCGCCACTCTACGCACGCAGCTGGCTGATCTTGAGGCTGCGGAAAATGCGCCAGTGCCTGAAGCGGCTCCTGATTCAGCGCTTGAGGCGGAGGTGCCGCAAGCACCCGTGGCGGACACAACGGAGCAAGTCACCGAGGAAATTGTCCCGCAGCCCGTCGCTCCAGAAGATGCAACGGTAGCCGAAGAAGCACCGGCGACAGCGCCCGAAGTAACAGAGCAACCGGTGGAACAGCCGGCGGAGAGCGCCGAAGCCACGCCTGAGGCAACGTCGGCATCCGAGGCTGCGCCAGCGGCCACCGAGCAGCAAGCTGCGCCCGCGCCAGAGGCAGCGCCCGCACCCGAAGCGGCACCTACCGCAACGACTGACACGGCCCAACCGGCTCCTGCAACTGAACCAACCGTCGATCCCGCCACTGGTGAGATCACTGCCCCAGCCGCCGTGGCAGTCGAAAATGAGGCGCAGGCCGTAGAGCAGGCAACTGAAACACCCACCGCCGTGGTGTCGGATGATGTGAGTGCCGAGCAATTGCAAGCCCTTGAGCAGGCCGAAGCCCAAAGGCGTGAGAACGTTCGGGCCGACCGCGCCAAGCTTCTTGGCGTTGGCATCGCCGGTGTGGCTGTGGGTGCCATTCTCAACGAAACACTGGGCGGTGGCCGCGTGGTCGCGGACGAGGGTGACCGCGTCTATATTGAGCGCGACGGTGAAATCTTCATCCAGCGCGATGAGAGCGCTCTTATCCGAGATGATGGCGCGCGCGTCGAAACGCAAAATCTCGAAGGCGGCGCCGTCCGCGAAACGGTGTTCCGCCAGAACGGCAGTTCAGTGGTCACCGACCGTGATCGCGACACGGGCGAAATCATTTATCGCAGCCGTATCCGCCCTGATGGCCAAGAGATCGTGCTCATCGACAACCGGGCCTTCGCCGACCTGGCTCCACAGGAACGATTTGTCGAGTTGCCGACAACCATTGAGCGCCGTCCGCTGAGCGATATTATCATTGAAGCGGAGCAGGCCCGCCAGGAAGATCTGGCACGTGCACTTGAGCAGGAGCGTATCCGCGGTCTTGAGCGGGCATTTGACTTGCAAACCGTCCGTCAAAACGAGGAGGTACGCGATCTGGTGAAGCGCATTGACCTGTCGAACGTGCAGTTTGCATCCGGCAGTTTTGCCGTTCGTGAGGCGGAAGTTCGGAAGCTGGGTGCGCTGGCCAATGCGATGGCGAACAATATTGACGAGGACCCGAGCAGTCTCTTCTTGATTGAAGGGCACACAGATGCCGTGGGCAATGAGCTCTACAATCTCGATCTGTCTGACCGGAGGGCGGAAACTGTGGCCCGCATCCTCATCCGTGCCTATGGCATCCCCGCTGAGAATTTGATCACGCAGGGCTATGGCGAGCGCTATCTGAAAGAGGACACTCAAGGCGATAGCCAAGTGAATCGTCGGGTGACGATGCGCAATATCAGCCCGCTTGTCGCATCGCGCTAATTTTGAGACGAACAGAAAAGCCGCTCTTCGGAGCGGCTTTTTTATGCGACGGCCTCCGCAATCGCGGCCCTGAGCGCAGGCAGACCTTCGCCTTTCTCAGAAGATGTTAGCAAGACCCCCGGAAACGCGGCAGGTCGCTTGGCAATTGCCACTTCCGTCTTGGCGATCACCCTTTCCAACTCGCCCTTCTTGGGCTTGTCAGCCTTTGTCAGCACGATCTGATAGCTCACAGCTGCGGTGTCGAGCATGCTCAACACATCCTCATCGTTGGGCTTGATCCCGTGACGGCTGTCGATGAGAACATAGACCCGCCGTAGGGTGGAGCGCCCGCGTAGATAAGAGAAAATGAGTTTGGTCCACGCTTCGACCTGCGCCTTGGGTGCTTTGGCGAAACCGTAGCCGGGCATGTCCACCAGAGCTACCGGAGCCTGTTGGCCTTCGTCATCACCTTGGGCTTCCGGAATGAAATAGTTCAGCTCCTGCGTGCGCCCCGGTGTGTTCGATGTGCGGGCCAATCCACCCTGGCCCACCAGCGCATTTATGAGCGAAGACTTGCCCACATTGGACCGGCCCGCAAACGCGATTTCCAGCGGCCCTTCATCGGGAAGGAATTTCATGGACGGCACGCCGAGAACAAACACCCATGTGCGGGCAAACAAAAGCCGCCCTATCTCAAGGGCGGCTCCATATCGCTCTTCCAGCGGCGCTTTATCTTCGGAAGACAGGGTCACTCCGCCGGGTCCTCTTTTGGCTTACGGCTGAACATGTTTTTCAAATTGTCGAACAGCTCGATTTTCGCGCCGTTGCGTTTCATGATGACGCCCTGCTGCAGGATCGAAAGGAAGTTGTTCCAGGTCCAGTAGATGACAAGGCCCGCGGGGAATGTCGCCAGCATGAAGGTGAACACCACCGGCATCCAGGTGAAGATCATTTGCTGTGTCGGGTCCGGCGGCGTTGGGTTCATCCGCATTTGCAGGAACATGGTGATTCCCATCAGGATCGGCCAAATGCCCACCAGCAGAAAGCCCCCTACCTCGAACGGCAGCAGGCCGAACAGGTTGAAGATGGAGGTCGGGTCCGGCACGGACAGATCATTGATCCAGCCGAAAAAGGGCGCATGGCGCATTTCAATGGTGATGTAGAGCACCTTGTAGAGCGCAAAGAACACTGGAATCTGGATCAGCACCGGCCAACAGCCAGCGGCAGGATTGATCTTTTCATCCTTGTACAACTGCATCATGGCTTGCTGCTGGGCCATCTTGTCGTCTTTGTGCAGCTCCCGCAGTTCCATCAGCTTGGGCTGCACAACTTTCATGCGCGCCATGGATGCGTAGGATTTGTTGGCGAACCAGAACAGAGCGGCTTTGATGACCAGGGTCGACAGCAGAATAGCCACGCCAAAATTGCCCACAAGCGCGTTGAACCAGCTGATCATTTTGAACAGCGGCTTGGTGATGAAATAGAACCATCCCCAATCAATCATCAGATCAAAACTCTGGACGCCGAGTTGTTCGTCGTAGCGATCGATGATCGAGGTCACTTTTGCACCGGCAAACAGGTTGGCCTGGACTTCAATAGCCGCGCCCGCCGCCAGCACCTGTGGCGTGGTGAGATAGTCGGTTTGAAACCGCGGTCCGGACTGGTTGAAGTAGCGGTAGGACGGCGTGAACTCGGTACCAACGGTCGGGATAAGCGCCGTGCCCCAATATTTGTCCGTCATGCCCAGCCAGCCGTCAGTGACCGTTTCTTGGGTAGTAACCAGTGGATCGTCCGGGCCGTCGCCATAGTCGGCGGTGATGAAGCCTTCTTCACCGAACATGCCCAGAAGGCCTTCGTGCAAAATGAAGATACCTTCGGTTTCCGGAACGCCGGAGCGCGATATTCGGCCATAGGATTGCAGGCTAATCGCATCGTTTGAGCCGTTCACCACGGCATCGGAAAATGTCAGCAGATAGTCTTCGTCAATCGAGATCGTGCGCTGGAACTCAATGCCCTGGGGCGAGGTGTAGCCCAGTGTAATTGGGGAGGTGGGGGTGAGCGTATCACCCTGTTGCAGCGTCCATTGGGTGTTGGAGCCGGGCAGATCGGTCAGGCCCGCACCCACATAACCGAACTCGGCAAAATAGGGGTCTTTCGTGCCCCGCGGGTGCAGCAGAAACACGTTGTCGCTGTCTTCATCGACGGTAACGTTATAGTTCTTGAGCAGCAGATCATCGACCTTTGCGCCCAGAAGATTGATGGAGCCGCGCAGGCTGGGCGTGTCTATGGCCACGCGCTCACCGGCGGCCAGTGCAGCTTCGCGGTCGAAGGGCAGGGCCGCATCTCCAACAACCACTGGTCCGCCCAGCGTGGTGGAATCAACGCTCCCTGCGGCTCCCGTCGCGCTAATTCCGCTGGCATCCGCCCCTGTGCCCGAAGGGCTTATGCCTGCCGCCTGATCGCGCAGGGCCTGTTCTTCGGCTGCGATGAGGGCAGCCTGCTCAGCTTCCAGCTTGGGCTGAATGAAGATGACTTGCCAACCGATCAGGACGGCCATGGAAAGCACCATGGCCATGATAACGTTTTTAATGTTGGTCTTCGGCGCTTCTTGCATGGGCGGATGTGTCCGTTTGCCTTGCTGAATTTCTACCCCTTAGGGGTTTGGCTTGACGTTCGCCCTTTCGGGCCTGGCTGGAATGTCTCCCTAACGGGCGAACTATCGTTTCTTTTTCGGTCGTATGGCCCGTCTGGCCGTGCGGTCTAATTTCTGGAGCAGCTCGTCGAACGGTGCCGTTTTGGCTTCTATGCGGGCGACGATGGCGTAATCTGTTCCAAGCTCAAATACGCCTTGGGCGCTGCAGATACCAGTGGCAGCGCGCAATCGCCGCTTTATGCGATTGCGGACGACTGCATTCCCGATCTTTTTGGTGACGGTAAAACCGATGCGCGGTGCATCGACATCCTCCGGCTCCCGCTTGCGGGCCTGCACCGTGAAGAGGTCGCAACTGGCGCGACCTCCCCGGCGCAAGGCTACAAAGTCGGCCCGCTGACGCAGCACTTCAAAGGGGGCTGGTTGAAGCTGGCCTTTAGGAGCTGGCGCTGGCGGGTCTGAGATCGGAACGTCGCGGCTAAGCGGACAGACGCTTGCGGCCACGGGCGCGGCGTGCAGCGAGAATTTTGCGGCCACTCTTGGTGGCGAGGCGGGCGCGGAAGCCGTGGCGGCGTGCGCGGACCAGCTTGGTTGGCTGGAAAGTACGTTGGGTACCCATTGGGTCATTGCGCGCAAACAAGCGCGTCCTCTAGTTCATGGTGTCGGATGCTTCACCAGCTGCGCTGGCC
>JBCDIB010000027.1:0-13826 GCA_038749385.1 Pseudomonadota bacterium
CGAACATAATGCCCCGCAGCCGGTCCATATCTCCGGCGGCACGATAGGTCGCCACAAACTTCAGCGCCGCGGTCTGCATGCCAAGGCAGGCCAGCCCACCGCCCAGCAAAGACGCAACGAACACTAGCGAAAAAATACCGTATTCGTATGCGCCCAGCAGCCGTGCCAGAATGATTTGCGAAAAGAACCCGATGGCAGCGCTGGCGACACGAATGGAAAAGGCAAAGCCTGCCATGCGCAGGCTTGCGGCGCGCTCACCCTGCCCAGTGAGCAACCGATCACCCATAGCCAGAAACGGCGCGGCCCGCCCCGCGATCGCTTCAGGCAACAGGCGATGGCCAATGCTGGTCAAAAATGTTGGGCTTAGGGCCATTGTTACTACAGGCTACTCCGTTTCAGGGCGCCAACCTGTCACACCGGGCTTAAAATTCCGTTCGGACCGCTTGAAGCAGACCGGTAGCCAGCCCCATAGAGGTGGCGATGAGCGAGCAACCAGACCTATACGACCTGACCGGGCTGAAATGCCCCCTGCCTGTGCTGAAAACCCGCAACCGCATGCGGACCATGGCGGAAGGCGAACAATTGTGGGTGCGCACCACCGATCCCCTATCGGTGATCGATATGCCCCATTTCTGCACCGAGAACGGTCACACCCTGCTGCAAACCGTGGACGAAGAAAACGGCCATCGCTTCCTCATCCAGCACGGCGGCCAACAGGACGGCTAGAGGCGCACTCCGGGCACAGCCAACGGGTTGTCGGCCAGCGCGTCACTGTCTGCCAAATCTGCTCCGGCAACATCGGTATAGTTCGCGAACAGGCGGCGCACATCCTCAGGGTCAACGCCCCGCACTATGACCACAAGCCTCGTTGCGGCCCCGCTATTCGGCCAAAACCGCAGCCTTTCAAAGGGCGCCAAAACGGCGCCCACGCCCTGAACGACCAAAGGCGCGTCAGCCATGCCGGGCGTTTGCACCAAGCCCTTGATGCGCAAAACGCCGTGGCCGTGCATGATAATAAGCTGATCGAGAAACTGCTCTAGGCGCAGCAATGACAAGGGTCGGTCAAGCGTAAGGCTCACGGCCTCTGGCGGCAAAAGCCCCTTGTGTGGCACCACACGCGATGCTGCAAATCGGCGCGGCAAAAGCACAGGCTCAAAGGCACGGGCCGCCGAGAATTGCTCAACAGATGAATCAAGCCGGTGGGCGGATGGTGCCGACCGATCCAGTGCCCCCAACAGGTTTGTATCGGCGGGATACTTGTCGGTTTTGCTGAGCACCACGCGATCCGCCAGTGCCACCTGAGCCATGGTTTCAGGCTCCACGGCAAGCGCGGTGGCACCCCGCTTTGCATCTACCACGCATACCACCCCCGACGGAGTGACCGCAGTGCTCAAAAACGGATGGGCATAAAGCGCCGCCAGTATCGGCCCCGGATCAGCCAGACCGCTTGTCTCGACGATAACACGGTCAAAATCGCCACGCCTGGCCATCAGCAAATCGGTCAGGCCGTCGGTGAAAGCCCCCCGCACCGCACAACACAGACAGCCGCCCGCCAGCTCGATTGTATCATCGGAAGACGTTTGAATAAGCATCTGGTCGATGCCCACATCTCCAAACTCATTGACGATCACAGCCGTTCGCTCCATCGACAGATCGTGCAGGGCTTTATTGAGCAAAGTGGTTTTGCCCGCACCCAGAGTCCCGGTCAGCAGGATCAGCGGCAGGCGTGATTGGCGCATGTTCAGCGGGGCCGAAAACGCGGGATAGGCGCCATGGGTGGCGCAAGGGGGTTGCCGCTCGAGGCCGCAGGTCGCCCGGCAGCCGGAGCCGCATTGGACAATTGCTGTTCCGCTGTGCCCACAGCTTGTGTGCCCCGCAAAGCGGTGGCGACCGGCGGTTCGCCAAAACCGCCGGGACGTGGCCGGGGCACCATATTAACCACCGGACCGAATGCGGAAGCGGTGACTGAGCGGCGCGACGCAGGCCCGGTGGCCCCGCCCAGCGACACGTCGATCACCGGCAATTTGCCGGTGCGGGCCTTGATGTGCGGCGTCGAGATTTTCAGGCGGCCCTGTTCATCACGAATCTCCCAGCGCGCCCGTTGAGCGGCTGACGAGCAGATTTCGGGTCGAATATTGGCCACCGTCGTCCGATTTTCGCCATAGGGCCGCAAGGTGCGCACATTGCCTTCGCCACGACGCTTGCGGAAAGATGCCGCCAGCAAATTGGCAGAGGTTTCCAGCCGTTCGTTCTGCGAACGCGCGCCCAACACCACAGCGATCAACCGGCGGCCACGTTGGGTGGCGGAACCGACAAGATTGAAGCCCGATGCGCATACAAAGCCTGTTTTCATACCATCAGCCCCATTAAAACGGCCCAGCAACACGTTCTGGCTGCGCAGCACTTTGCCGCCGGCGCGGATGGCAGGCACATTGAAACGCCATTTGTGCTCTGGGAAATCACGGTGAATGGCCATGCCCAGCAGCGCCATATCCCGCGCAGTGGTGTATTGGCGCGATGATGGCAGGCCATGGGGGTTTACAAAATTCGTGTCCGTCATGCCCAGCCGCCGGGCCTCGGAATTCATGCGGGCGATGAATGCGCTTTCAGAACCCGACACGGCTTCGCCCAGCGCCACGGAAATATCATTGGCCGACTTCACCAGAATGATCTTCAGCGCGTTGTCGACGGTCAGCACCGAGCCAACTTTATAGCCCATTTTTGAGGGTGGCTCGGCGATGGAGTTTTTGGACTGAATCACAGGAGATTTGAGACCGATGGAACCGCGCTTGAGTTCCTGAAACGTGATGTAGGCCGTCATCAGCTTGTTGAGAGACGCCGGTTGCCAGCGTTTGAACGCGTTGCGCTGGGCAAGAACATCACCGGTGCGGGCGTCCACCACCATATAAGGCGCAGCCTGCGCGTAAGCGGAGCTGGCAAAGCCCAGCACGCCCGCCAGAGCGCAAAACGCGGCCATAACCATAATTGCAATCGGTTGCTTCATATCAATCTGCTTCCTGCACAAATCATCTGCCAGACCCATATGTGGTGGAGCGCGACGTTGCATACTCAAGACACTATTTCGATGTGTGTCGCATGTTGATACTCTTCGGCCAAATTATGATCCGAGCTGATCTCAAAATCAGTCAAAGCGACCAAAACCCCACATGACTTCGATGACGAGGAAACAAAATGCCTGTTCTCAACTCCGCCAATGAAGCCAAAGGCCGCATCACTCAATGGCGTCGCCACATCCACGAGAACCCCGGCGTACTGTATGAGGTCGAGCATACGGCTGCTTTTGTGGCCGAAAAATTGCGGGCCTTTGGTGTTGATGAAGTGGTGGAGGGCATTGGCCGCACCGGACTCGTGGGCATCATCCACGGACGCGGCGGAGCTGGTGGCAAGACCATAGGCCTGCGGGCGGATATGGATGCCCTGCCCATCCATGAGGAGAGTGGCAAAGAATGGTGTTCAAAAACCGATGGCAAGATGCACGCCTGTGGCCATGATGGGCACACGGCCATGCTACTGGGTGCCGCCGAACATCTGGCCACCACGCGCAATTTTGACGGCTCGGTCGCGGTCATTTTCCAGCCCGCCGAAGAAGGCGGCGCGGGCGGCAAAGCCATGGTTGACGACGGCATGATCGAGCGGTTCGACATTTCAGAAGTCTATGGCATGCACAATCTGCCCGGCCTGCCGGTGGGGGAATTTGCCATCTGTTCCGGTGCAATCATGGCCGCCACCGACGAATTCAAAATCACAATCAATGGCCGCGGCGGCCACGCCGCCATGCCCCATGAAACCGTGGACCCCATCACTTGCGGTGCGTCCATGGTACAGGCGCTACAGACGGTCGCCGCGCGCAATGTGGATCCGATGAAAAGCCTGGTATTGTCGGTAACCCAGTTCCACGCGGGCGACGCTTACAATGTCATCCCCGCATCCGCAGTGCTGGTGGGCACCATACGCACGCTCGACAAGGATTTGCGGACCATGGGCGAACGACGCATGCGCGAAATCGCAGCAGCCATTGCCGAGGCCCACGGCGCAAGTGTGGAGATCGACTTCCGCTCCGGCTACCCCGTGACCTACAACCACGACGCCCAGACCGACTTCGCAGTGGAGGTTGCAAGCAGCGTGGCTGGTGCAGACCGCGTCGACGCCCAGCAATCCCCCATGATGGGCGGTGAAGATTTCTCTTACATGCTCGAGGCGCGGCCCGGCGCGTTCATTTTCGTTGGCAATGGCGACACAGCTGGTCTGCACCACCCGAAATATGACTTTAACGACGACACCATCCCACACGGTGTCTCCTATTGGGTGGCATTGGCTGAGAAAGCTCTACCGGCGGGTGATGCGGCCAAAGCCGCCTGACACGATGGGCTGAAAGGGCAGGCTAACCAGAATGTGAGCCGGCGGGAGATTGATTGGTTTGCAAATTGCCTCCCCCGCTTCCAAATCAGGTTCATGAAACTTTTTCGGATATTGGCAGCTGCATTCGCACTGTTTTTAACGCTGGCCAGCGTGGCCAGCGGGCAGCAACCTGTGCGCGCCGACAACCTTGTGTCCCACGGGATCATCACTGAAGGCCGCACTCTCGTGCCAGGCCAAACCCAGTGGATCGCCATAAGACAGACCATTGAGCCGGGTTGGCACACCTATTGGGAAAATGCCGGGGATGCAGGTGGGCCAACCCGCGTTGATTGGACTTCCAACACAGACGTATCGGTCTCGCCCATCCATTGGCCAACGCCCCAGATCATTCCCTATGAGGGCCTTCTCAGCCACGCCTATGAAGATGAAGCGCTGTTGCTGTTTCAAGTATCGGTGCCAGCCGGCACAGATGCAACGCAGCTAAGTCTGACAGCAAATCTTGATTATCTGGTGTGCTCAGACATTTGCATTCCCGGCACTGGCTCCGCTTCGCTAACATGGCCCATCGGGTCCGGTGCAGGTTTAACCGACAACGCGTCCGACATCCGCAAGGCCCGTTCGCTGCTGCCCACCGACGCCCCCTTCAAAGCCTCATTGTTTGGCAATGCTCTCACTCTCCAAGGCCCGGGTATTCGGCCAGAGCGTATCACCGAATTGCGCTTTCTGCCGTCCGCACCGGGCGTGCTGGATCACAATGTCGATCAGCCGCTGCGCCTGGCGGCCGGCGAAGCGACACTCAGCCTGACGGCGAAAGGCGATGGCGATATTCCTGCGCAACTGTCTGGCCTTTTATTGGTGACGGAGCGCACCGGCGCCGGGGCATCCAGCACCGTCTCGCAAGGTTTCACCCTCGCACTTGGCGGCAGCACCTATGCCAATGGCGGCCCGCCGGTGCCGCTGCCGGCAGGAGCCATCGTTACCAACGGCATCGACTGGTCCGCTCTCGGTGTCGCGCTGTCATTTGCATTTCTGGGCGGGTTGATTCTCAACCTCATGCCCTGCGTGTTTCCCATTTTGTCGATAAAGGCCATGGCCATCGCCCGCTCCGGCGGCATGCCGGACCGCGCCAAAGCGTGGGCCTTTTTTGCGGGTGTCCTGACCTCCTTCGCGCTGCTCGGTGCTTTGTTTCTGGCCCTGCGTGCCAGCGGTGCTGCGCTGGGGTGGGGGTTTCAGTTCCAATCACCGGCCTTCGTTGCCGCCATGGCAGCACTTTTCTTTACGCTGGCACTCAACATGTTGGGCCTGTTTGAGATCCGCACTTCGCTTGAGGGCAGCGGCGACCGGCTGACGCGCCACGACGGGCCCACCGGCTCGTTTTTCACGGGCGCGCTGGCCACCTTGGCAGCGACCCCGTGCACCGCCCCGTTCATGGGCGCGGCATTGGGGTATGCCCTCACCCAGCCGGCGTTTGTCGCAATGGCGATTATACTCATGCTCGGTCTGGGCTTCGCCACTCCCATGACCCTGCTTGGCCTGTCCCAGCGTTTTTCCGCTCTTCTGCCTCGGCCTGGTGCGTGGATGGTGACCCTGCGCCGATGGCTCGCCATTCCACTGCTTGCCACAGTCGTGTGGCTGAGCTGGATTTTGTGGCTGCAAACCGGCGTCGGCGGTCTCATCATTTTGTTCGTCGGGCTGGTAGCGCTCGCATTGGCACTCACACTGGTGGGCCGCGCGGGCAAGGCACCGGTGCGCGTGGGCGGCGCATTGACGGCTCTGCTCCTGGGCATCGGCGTCAGCTGGGCCGCCACAACGCAAATGCCGAGCGAGATACCATCCTATTCTGCGGATCAAACAGCCTGGTCGCCGCAGCGCGTGGAACAATTGCGCGCAGATGGTCGATCCGTATTCGTAGACTTCACCGCCGCTTGGTGCATCACCTGCAAGGTCAATGAAGCCGCTGTGATAGACACGGCGGGCTTCCGCGAATTGTTGACTGACAACAATGCGCAACTGCTGGTGGCTGATTGGACTGTGCAAGACCCGCGCATCACGCAGGTGCTGGAGCGCCATGGCCGTGCAGGCGTGCCGCTATATCTGCTCTACGCACCCGGCGATGGCGAGCCGGACGTACTGCCGCAAATTCTGACGCTGGATGCGGTGCGGGCGGCTTTTAACGCCTCCTGACCACAAGCCTTACAGCTTGGCAGCGCCCACCACCGGGCCAAGCTGGTTCTCACCGGCAACTCGCTGCACCAGAACCGCCATCGAGCGATTTTCGCTCAACTCCGACACCAGTTCGGCGGGCACCATCATGGTCAACTCCGAGCCGTCATACATGGCGACCTCCCGCGCTTCGCGCACAATATTATGGTAGGTGATCGTCCGACCACGGTTTTCACCGCGCCCGATCTCCACTTCCGACTTATGGTCAAACATCACCAGAATGACGGAATGGTCGCCTTCGCCGATATTGGCGCTGGGCAGCTTCACCCACACATCGTCATCATCATCGCGCACAAGTTCAACATTCACCGTCAGCACATTTTTGCGCGCACCGTCGGTCAAAGCCCCCTCAACATCGCTGGGGCGACTGCCCACCACGTGACCCCGGCCATTGATCACCGCTTGGGGTGTGTAGATGGCAGGCTTCTGGCGATGCTGGTGATAGGCGTATTGCCGGGCGGTATTGGCGGGCGACGCGAAGGTGTCCTTCCAGCCAATATAATCCCAGTAATCCACGTGCCACGACAGCGCGAGCACATCGTCCCGCTCGCTCAGTTCGCCCGTCACCCTGTCCGCCGGCGGACAGGATGAGCAGCCTTGGCTGGTGAACATTTCGACGACACCCTTGATCGGGTCGGCGGCAGCGGTGGTTGTGAGCGCTGTAAGGGCTATTGCGGTGGTGAAAGCGAGCTTCGAAAGGCGGGACATATCAATTCGGTTCCAAAATTCGGTGCCAAAACTCTGTGCCAGGGGCACCAGGGCGAAAAGGCGAAATCAGGGCTGGTTACGGGCCATCGCCCGGATAGTCATCAGCTTTAGGCGCAAGCGCTTATCAACGCCACTCAACATTGGGTGAGACAGCTTCACGCCAGCGTGCAAAATGTGCAAAACATGTGATCTGCACGTAACCGGCCGGGGGTAACCATGAACGACACGAGCTCCTGGTTTGAGGCCATCGACATTTACTGCGAGCGGACAGATGCCACCTATTGGTCGGAGCCAATCAACGCGCTTTCCAACCTGGCATTTATCATCGCCGGCCTGTGGGCCTTCAGCTACGCCCGCCGCTTGGGTGCGGATATATTTGTGCAGGGCTTGTGCCTTTGGGTGGCGGTCATTGGTGTCGGTTCCTTCCTGTTCCACACCCATGCCAATGGCTGGTCGCTGCAAGCCGACGTCATCCCGATCCAGATTTTTATAGTGGCCTACACATTGTTCGCGCTGCGCAGATATGTGGCACTCACATGGCTTATGTCGATCATCGGAACGGCTGCTCTGGTGGTCGGGCTGGGCTTTGTGTTCGGTCAGGCACCGCAATGGATGTATGATGCAACCAATGGGTCTCTCTCCTATGCTCCGGCCTTCGTCATTCTGTTCGGCATTGGCGGCTATCTGGTGGCGACAGACCATTCGGCCGGGCGCGGGCTGATCGCGGCGGGGGGCGTGTTCGTCCTGTCCCTCACCATCCGCTCCCTTGATATGGCGGTGTGCGAAACGCTGCCCACCGGAATCCACATGTTCTGGCACATCTTCAACGGAGTTTTGCTGGGCATATTGTGCTTCACCGCCGCGCGCCACGGCCGCCCGCTACCAGCCTATGCCCGCGCCTGAGGCCATAGATCGAGCGGCGTTGCCGCCCTTGGCACTGTCAGTGCGCCAACCATGGGCCTGGGCGATCATACACGCTGGCAAAGATGTCGAGAACCGGTCCGTTGGCTCCATCCGCGCCGGTAATATGGATTGTCGGCCAATTGCCATCCACGCGGCGTCCGACATGCGGCGCGACTAGTATGAATGGGCGGTCTGGCGTTTGCAGCAGGATGGGGTCGCACTGCCCAGCCCCGATGCGCTGACGCGGCGAGCCATCATCGGCATGGTGGATGTTGTGGCCATCGTAAATGAAACAACCCAGCCTTGGTGCAATAGCCCGTTCTTTGGCGGCAGCGCCGGGCTGGGCCTTGCGAACCCGCGGTGGGTAGAGCCTATCGCAGCACCCGGCGCCCTTGGCTATTTCAGGTGGCAAGGGGGCGGGACCATTGCGCCGACCCTGCCTTGGATGGCAAAATGGGACAGGCTTGCCGGCGACCATGGCACGGCCAGCCTGTTTCCCGAAATGGCGCCGCAGCTCAAACCACCGGCCAAACGTCCGTGGGAGAAGTCAGGAGGTCGGTAGCAATCACTCAGCCGCCTCGGCCTGCTGATGTCCATGCGCTTGTACAAGCGGCAGCGGTTCTTTGAAGGTGAGCGTACGTTACGGGAACGGAATTTCGATACCGGCATCGTCCAAGGCACGTTTCACGGCAGCCACCACTTCGTCGCGACTTCGGCGCACCTCCACCGGGGTGGACCCGGTCCACCAAGTGACTTCAAAGTCAATTGACGATGCGCCAAATGCATGGGCGAAAACCTGAACGTGTTTGCGGTCGGAAACGCTCGTGCAGGCCTCCACCGCTTTGGTGATGACCTCACGGCTCTCATCGACATCCTCATCATAGGCGACACCCGTCATCACCGTCATGCGCCGCAGGTCGTCATAAGTCAGGATGCGCAGCGGGTTCTTGAACAGAATGGAATTTGGCACGATCACCAGTTCGCCATCGGTTTCCAGAATATGGCTTTCACGGATGGCGATCTTCTCGACACGCCCGGTCAGGCCTTCGCATTCTATATAATCGCCAATGCGCATTTCCCGTCGAAACAGAATCAGAATGCCCGCCAGAAAATTCTCAAACACATCTTTGAAGGCAAAGCCGATTGCCACGGAGCCGATACCCAACCCGGCCAAAACGGATGAAGGCGTGAGATTGGGGAACACGATCACCGCGGCGATCATCAGGCCCAACGTCCATACCGCTATGCCAACCAACAGTTGAAACAGCTCTTTAAGGCTACGGCGCATCCTGGAACGGGACACCACGCGACCAACCACCCTGCGGGCGAAACCGGCCAACAGACCGGTGAGCAGCAACACAAGCAAAGCCACAACCACTTGCGGCGCTATGGAAATTGCGCCGCGCACAATGTCCTGCAGCTGCCCGGTGAGGACGTTCACGGCATCTATGTCGTTAAGCACCTCGCCTGCAAAGGAAACATTGTCTGTCAAAGCACGATTTGCGTTTTCAATTACGCCCGGGCCTTGTTCAACATCATCTTCCATTGCTGCGCGGTCCTCCATATATAAGCGCTGAAGCGGAGCGTTAGCTGGGGAACGCAAACGGCTCAGCAGAGTTCCGTTATCCAGTGCGGCCCTGTTTTCCCTTCGGACGCGGCTCCATGCCGCTTGTCCTGCAATCACCCAACTCTTCCGGTCACACCACCGTTGAGCTACTGGATATTCATGTCGCAACAGCGCACATCAACGGTTGAAATGACACTCCGCTGGAAGCGAATTCCAAGGCAATTCCAGCGCTTGATGGAGCACGGTTTGCTGTGGATGGCTGTTGTGGCCATAGCGATGGCCGGATTTGCGCACAATGTGGTTGCGGCTCAGGCTTCTGGCGCGTCCTACGGTGTGCCAATCCACGTCGCGGCCAACGCAGACCTGTACCGCTTGCCCGATGGCACCTTGCCCGTTTTTTGCCTTGCTGTGGATGGCGAGGAGCATAGCGGCGCAGCAGAGTGCGAGTTCTGCCGCTTGGTTGACGGCACAGCGCTTCCACCGCTTCCGGGCTCCGTTGCCAAACCACCCGTTTACGACGAACAATATTGGCCCAATTGGCGTGTTGGCCTGGGCGGCCACATCACGAACAGCCGCGCCCGTGCCCCACCCTGCGATATCTGAACCATGCCTTTGCGCCGCTTTTCCAGCGCGCGAAAAACACTTTCAGATATGAGATCAGATACATGAAAAATGAAACCAAACCTGTGGCCAAAACCGCCGCAAAACCGTTGGTGAAACGCATCTTCCTGCTCACGGGCGCAGCTATTGTTGCCAGTGCCGCTTTCATCATGGCCCCGCACTTCATGGGCGGTCACGGCCACCACATGGCCATGGCCCACGACTATAAGGTTGGCGACCTGACCATCGACCATCCGGTGGCTCGGGCCACGCCCCCCAATGGTCGGGTCGCCGGCGGTTACATGACAATCCGCAACGCCGGCTCAACGGATGATTTGCTGCTGGGTGGTGCTGCCGCCTATGCGGGCGACGTGGAGGTGCATACCATGACCATGGATGGCGACGTCATGAAGATGCGCGAGCTGACGGATGGATTGCCCATCCCAGCAGGTGGCGAAGTTAAGCTGCGCCCGGGCGGACTGCATGTCATGTTCATGGATTTGGCCGAACCCCTGGCCGACGGGGAGAAGCGCGAAGCCGTTCTGCGTTTCCGTGATGCAGGAGAAGTGACCGTCACCTTCAACGTCGAACGCACCATCGAGTTCGATGACGCGGACGGCATGAAGATGGATCATTCCGGCCACAAGCACTGACTGGCCAGCCACCCGTCAAGACGGCGAATGACACGGGCACCGTTAAATCGCGGTGCCCGTTTTCAAATCAGAAAATACCGCACCAGCCCGTAACAATACAGGCCGGTGAACAGCACGTTGAGCCATTTCAGCTGGCGCTCAGTGTGCAGCCAGGCACAGTAAATCCAGATAAGGCAAAACGGCAGGCCCAGCACCATGGGCCAGGGGTCGAAATCCTGTACGATGGCAATTGTGCTGGCGACGCCGAACGCCACGGCGAGCCATTTGAGTTGTTGCTCAAACCGCGCTGCAGCCAGCAACCCGCTATGCAAGCGCCCCCGCGCTCGCCCGGCAAAATGCATGCGCATTCCACACCCTCCTTCATCAAATTGTCCGATGACCCCCGGCGTCACGCATGCGGTCCGAACGTTGTCGGTAGGCGAGGTGCTAGGGTGGGCACGGCGCGAAACCAGTCGGCAGGAATATCAGACTCGGTAGCGGCGGAAAAGGCCTCTGCGGGGTGTGAGGCCCGAGCAAATGGTGCCCTCAGCCTGCGTAAGAGCCTCAGCGAGAATAGGCACCCCCAATAGCCATCCTCAGCGTCCACAGTTGGATTTTGCTGGCGCATCTGGTGATTGGGTTTTGAGGAGGGAGGCTGTAGCCGGGCGGAAACACCGGAATCGTCATTGCCAACCGGTTGTGTGCGCCCATACGCTTCCCTCAACCAAATCAAAGAGAGACTTGCCCCCAAATGGAGCTCGTTTACAGACCTTTCAGAACGGTACGACGAAAGACTGCTCGGGAGATGCATTCTCCCGCGCTGCGCCGCGCGTACAGCGCTGGCCAATTCCCTTTCACCAATGAAGGAATGGCCTACCGAGCAACCGCATCCGAGCTCAAAAACAGTTTGCTGGAATTGATAGCATGGCAAAACGTTGAGGAACGTGAGCGCTATCAGCCGCGTCATGGTCAGACATTTTGCAATCTCTACGTGCTCGATCACTGCTGGCTATGCGGCTGCCCTATTCCGATTGAACACTTCCACGGGCAGTGTTCAGCGAACCGCTTCCAAAGCTGGCTGAATGATGAAGGCCAAAAGCTGGGCTGGAAGTCGGTACCATCCATTGAAGCCGCAAATGCTGCAGCCGAGCGAAATCAGTGCACTGTTTCGGTAGCGAGAAGTTCCAGAGAACCGGGGCACGGCCACACAACTTTGATCCTAGGCGGCGCCGGGGACGCCGAATGCTGCACCCATGGTTTCAGTGCTTCACTACTCCAATCTCAAGCCGGAGTTAACCCCACCCACATTTCTCAAAACGACTTTTGGTGGATCGAGAACGAAGGCTACGGAAATGTGCAATTCTGGACTTGCGAAAAGCCTTCCAACTCACTCATTGCCGAGAGTCTAGAAGAGAGAACAAAACAGGCCGCTGCTGTAATTGCATGTTTGGGCGACCAACCATATCCCGCATGCATTGACACAATGCTTCTTCGCGATGCGGTCTTGGCTCTGGAGGATCGGAGGTTCTATAGGCACCCTGGCTTCGACATCCGAGCAATATTCAGAGCTATTTGGACACGTTTCATGCGTGGAGAGCTTCAGGGTGCTAGCACCATTGATCAGCAACTTTTTAGAACAATCACCGACCAAAAGGAAAAGAGCATCACAAGAAAATTTCGTGAAATAGTCGCTTCACGACGCATCGATCAATTATTCGATAAGCGCACGATACTGGATGTTTACCTTCAAATAGCTTACTATGGCACAAATATGAAAGGTATAGATGCTGCAAAGAGAAGAATTGAAGGAGAGAATGACAGTGACTTCCAAGATGAACTCATTCTAGCTGCTTGCTTGAGGTACCCACTGCCCAAACAACCGAGCAGGCTTCACTGGAAACGAATAATGAGCCGTGCCGAATATGCAAAAGAGATCCTAGCGCTATGAACCTGCTTCCACTGGATAGCGAATGGGAACGGCTTCTTAACGTGAACGACTGCTTGCCAGCATTCGCTGAGATAATGAATGGCTGGTATCCAACGGATGATGAGATTGAGAGGTTCGTGAAGTGCTGGTTGCGCGAAGGTATTCCGTTTTGTTTCCATCAGCATCCGGCGGCATATGGACGCCTTCGGGACACGGTCGCCGCACGTTTGTCAGAAGAGCCGTTGAACGTCGGTATTGTTGGGAGCGGACGGATCGGATTCTCACTGAACCCATCCAAACAACTTCAACGGTTCTGCAAAAACCGCTCAGATTTGGATTTGTTTTTGGTATCAGATCGGTGGTTCAGAGATTTACTAGACGACTACGAATATGGCGTCGCGAGATCTGAGGAGCTTTCCTACACACTCGACTTGAAAACCTCAGAAAACATAGCAAGAAATCGCAAGACGGTCGAAGGTTCGAGTTGGAAAGGCACTGCTAGACGTGGTTTTATCGACTCAAATATGGTGCCTTTTCTTCCAAAATACTGGCAGTCGAAAAGTGTTCTTATCATCGACAGAATGTTAGATGATATAAAAAAGGAAGTAGCGGAGCCTCCGTTCGATTGGAGGATGCCCGACCGAAAACGGCTATCTTTGCGAGTTTATCGAGATTGGGACTCATTCTTTCGGCAATCCCAACTCTCATTACAGAAGACCGTGGAGCAGCTCTCGAAGGGCGAAGACAACTAAGCCTGAAGGCTTAAGCGAACTGGAAAAATAGTCAGAACTTCCCGTTAGCCGGGCAAGGGTCCCGGCTAAAGGGTCGATTGGAGAGCCGCCTATTCGGCTGCTTCCTTCACTTCGTTCAGATTGCGCAGCACATA
>JBCDIB010000028.1:0-13753 GCA_038749385.1 Pseudomonadota bacterium
CGATCAATCTTCTGGCCTTGGCCATGCCCATCGCCACCATGAACATTTTCGACCGCGTGCTAACCAACAATGCCTCTGAAACATTGATGGTATTGGTGATAGGGGTAGCAGTGGCCTTGGGGCTGGATTTTGCCCTGCGCGGCTTGCGGGCCGCCATACTCGACCGCGCTACGGCCGGCAACGACATTACCGCCCTGACCAGAGTTTTTGCTCGGCTTGTGGATGCCAAACCCGGGGCCACCTCTGTTGGCAACCGCACAAATGCGCTTCGCGAGTATGAAGGTCTGCGGGAATACTTCAATGCATCCGCCCTGGCCTCGCTGGGCGACCTGCCGTTCCTGGTAATTTTCCTTGGCGTCCTTCACTGGATTGCCGGGTCTTTGGTCTGGATCCCAATTGCCAGCGGTGCCGCTCTGCTCTGCGTCATCGTGTGTGTGCAGCTGCGGGTCCGCAAACTGGTTGAACAGCAGTTCGCCGCCAGCGCCACCAAAAACACGGTCGCGACAGAGTTGCTGGCCGCCATACCTACCCTTCAGCTGGCCGGTGCAAAACGCTGGGCGCGCCAGAAATGGGAACGCGCGGCTGGTGATCAATTGCGCCAGAGCATCAAACTGCGCTTCTGGACCAGTTTTTCGACCCACCTTCTGGTCATGTTTCAGGGCGGCACCACCATTGCCATTCTAGCCGTTGGCGCCGGTGCCGTGATGGCTGAAAACCTGTCTCCCGGCGCGTTGTTTGCAGCCAATTTGCTGGCCGCTCGTTGCCTGGCCCCCATCGCCGGCATTGCCGGGCTTGGCGCGCGGTTCTCGCAAATGCGCCTGTCGCACAATCAGATCGTCGATATCCTTCAAACCCCCGCCGAAACCGAAGATAAAGCCAACATTGTTGTACCATCTCGGGTGCGGTCACTGTCCATGCAAACGGTGTCACACCGTTATTCGCTGGAAGCCCCGGAAGCCCTGTCGCGCGTTGATCTGACCTTCAATGAGGGGGAATGGGTTGCCATTATTGGCGCCATCGGTTCTGGCAAAAGCACCCTGCTCGATGTGCTAGCCGCACGGTTGCAGCCCACCGAAGGCACGGCGAAGGCCGATGCTTTTTCCCTTTCCGAGATTGACCCCGGTTCATGGCGGGCGCAGGTGGGATTTGTGCCGCAAAACCCAGCTTTCTTCGCGGGCACGTTGCGCGAAAACATCTGCCTGGGCCGCGGCTTTTCCGATGAAGCCGTTGTTCGAGCGATCAACCTGGCAGGCGCTGGCAATTGGGTGGACCGGTCCGGTAAAGGGCTGGATATGACCATTGGCGAGCGCGGCCACGGTCTGTCCGGCGGTCAATTGCAATCTCTGGCACTTGCCCGCGCCCTGGTCGGTGATCCCGACTGGCTGATCATGGATGAGCCTACCAACAATCTGGACGGCCAATCCGAGAGCCGGGTTCTCAATGCCCTCAGCGCTCTCAAAGGCAAAACTGCCCTGATAGCCGTGACCCATCGCCCCGCACTGGTGGAAAGCGCGGACCGCTTGGTGGTGATGGATGAGGGCAAGGTGAAGCTCGATGGCCCCCGCGCCGATGTGCTTGAGCGACTGCGCCAGGCCGTGGCCGAGGGCACAACGGAACTACAACCC
Organism: Pseudomonadota bacterium; assembly: GCA_038749385.1. Classification (GTDB taxonomy): domain Bacteria; phylum Pseudomonadota; class Alphaproteobacteria; order Rhizobiales; family Rhizobiaceae; genus JBCBXA01. The sequence goes on from JBCDIB010000028.1 coordinate 1,626, forward strand.
GATGCGCCGACCCAAGCGCCTGCCAAAACCACAATCAAGGTGGGCTGAGGCCATGACCGTCACCAACATATCCCACGATCTGCTGCGCACACGCATTGTGCTTCCGGCGCTGACCGTGGGCACCATCTGCGTTGGGATGGCCGCCGCCGGCGCCTGGGCTGCCTGGGCCAACGTTGTGGAATCATCGGTGGCTACGGGTCAAATTGTGCCATCGGGACGTGTGAAGGTGGTGCAAAGCGTCGATGGTGGCATCGTCGCCAGCCTAGCCGTATCCGAAGGCGACCGGGTGAAAGAAGGTGCCGTTCTGGCCGTGATCGATACCGCTCAAGCCGATGCCATTCTCGGTGAAAGCGAAGCGGCGAGAACCCAGCTTGCCATCAATGCCCATTGGCTCGCCGCCCTTTTGAGGGGTGAGGAGCCGGACTTTGAAAACCCGGAATGGCCAGCGCGGCTGGTCACCCGTGCGCGACAGGAATATGAAACCATATCGTCCGCGCAACGCGCTGCGATCTCGGTGCTGGAAGACGCTCGGGCGACCAAGTTTCTGGAATTGCAAGAAACCGAGGGACGCCTCGACTTTGCCAAGCGGACCGTGACTTTGGCCAGCGAACGCCTGACGATGATAAAGGGCCTTGCGGAAACCGGCGCAGCTTCAAAGGACAGTCTTTTGTCAGCCCGCAGCGGCTCGGTGGAAGCGGAAGCGGAATTGCGTGCCCTGCAGCTTGCCCTGCCCCGACTCAAAGCATCCATCTCAGAGGTGGAAACCCGCAAGCTGGAGTCCCAAGCCAGCTTCCGCGCAACGCTGTCCACCCGCCTCACCGAGACAGAAAGCAAGCTGGACCAATTGCTTGAAGCCCAGGCCGGTGAGCGCAATAGAGTGGACCGCGCAGTGCTGCGTGCGCCAAGCGCAGGTGTGGTCAAAACGGTGCACCCTGCCTCAGCCGGAGAAGTTGTACAGCCCGCCCAGCCCGTTGTTGAGATACTACCTCTAGAGGAAGATCTTCTCATCCGCGCGCGTGTCGACCCCAAAGATATTGCCTTTATCGCGCCGGGTCTGACCGCGACCATCCGGCTCACGGCCTATGATTACGCCGCCTTTGGCGCACTCAAGGGTGAAGTGACGCGCATTGGCGTTGATTCAATTCAAGATGAGCAAGGCGTTTCTTACTTCCCAGTGGACGTGAGCGTGGGCGGCAACGAACTGCCTGACGGGCGCACCCTGCCAATATTGCCGGGCATGGTAGCCGAAGTGCACATTGTGACCGGCGAAAAGTCCGTACTGGAATATCTCGCCAAGCCGATCCATCGCACGGTGCGCACAGCCTTCCGAGAACGCTAGGGGCCCGCTGCGCCTTTAAAGCGTTTCAACCAGCCCAGCGTGTCTGCCGTGGGTCCACCGGGTTTGTATTCTGCGCCGAACGGTTTGTTCCAGCCCGCTTCATGCAGCGCCAGCAACAGCCAGCGATAGTCAATTTCACCATGGTCTGGTGCCCCTCGCGTCGGCACGGCTGCGAACTGCACATGGCCGATATGATCTTTCAATTGCCGGAAGCGCGTCAGTACGTCTCCTTCGGTTCGCGCTACGTGGTAGCAATCAAACATGATCTTGAGATTTGGGGCATTCACATCCTTGATCAGCCTTTGCGCCTGGGTCAGGCGTTCAAAAAAATAGCCCGGTGCATCATGGCGGTTAAGCGGCTCTATCAGGATAGTGCGTGAGGTTTGCGCTGTCGCATATCGCAAATTCTCGACAAATTGCGAGTGAGCATCCAGCCCTTCTGCAATGCCTGACATCACATGCACCGCGTGGGCATCGATATTGTCAGCATATTTGACGGCCTGATCAATGGCGGCGCGCGCCTCATCGGCGCGACCGGTCAGGGCAGCCAGTCCATTGTCGCCATCGCTGACGTCACCGCGCGACGTGTTGATACCAAGGCAGGCAAGTCCGGTCTCATCGAGCGCAGCGCGCACGCTTTGCGCAGGTATATTGTAGGGCCAGTGAAGCTCCACGGCGTCAAAGCCGGCGGTGGCGGCTGCATGAATGGCCGCCGGCAGATCAAGATCAGTCCATAGAAATCCCAGATTGGCGGAAAAACTCATCAATCGTCCCACTGAACGTCGAACTTGCGCACCAAATCGCCGATTTGGGCCTCTGTGAGCATGTTAATATCGGTGCCGCGCATCATCATCGCTAGCTTCGCCGTGGCCTCAAGCTCTTCGATGGCATTGCAGGCCGCCTCCAAACTTTTGCCCGCCACAACAGGCCCATGATTGGCCAGCATAACAGCACTCCGCTTCCCAGCCAGCCCCCGCACCGCTTCGCCCATGGCAGGATCACCCGGCAGGAAGAAAGGTAGCAGCTTCACCTTCCCCAATAGCATGATCGCGTAGGGCGTCAGGGGCGGCAGAAAATTATCTTCGTCGACATCAGGCATCATGGACAGAGCGACACAATGGCAGCAGTGCAAATGCACCACTGCGCCGGTTGCCTGACGTGTATCGTAGAATGCGGTGTGCAGCGGCATTTCCTTTGTCGCCTTGTCGCCGTCAATATGGTTGCCATCGCCATCAAAGCGGCTGAGACGCGCCGGATCGAGGCGGCCAAATGAGGTGCCAGTGGGTGATACCAGTAATCCGCCATCTGCAGTGCGCGCAGATATGTTGCCAGTACTGCCGTGGGTAAGGCCGCGCTCGTACAAAGAACGCGCCAGAATGCACATTTGCTCGCGCAATTGCACTTCCGTTAAATCAGTCTTGCTCATGTCTGCGATCCTCCCAAAACAGTCGCAGCCTTAGCAAAGAAATCTGGAGCGCCGAAATTGCCTGATTTGAGGGCAACAACCAGACCATCATCGGCGCGCAAAGCCGGCACCCCCGGGTCAATCTCCGGTCCGATGGTAAGTGATCTCAGGTCCAAACCTTCAACAATTGCGCCGGATGTTTCACCGCCCGCAGTGATAATGCGTGTCGCCCCCCGCGCTCGGCAAAGGGCAGCTGTCTCGGCGAACAGGCGCTCAAATGCGTCCGCCGCGCGCTCCCGCCCATATTGCGCTTGCACCTGCGCCACCCGGTCGGGATCAGAGGAGCTGTAGACCAGTGGCAGACCGGGCTGGCTCATCAGCCAATCGGCAACATGAGCTGCGCTGGTTTCGCCACCCAGCACTTTGTCAGCTTCCAGCTCGAGTGCGGGATGTTGGCTCGCATGGAGCGCGACCTGCTCCCGGGTGGCATTGGAGCAGGAGCCGGACAATACAATAGTTTTGCCCGGCTGCGGCTGCCACGGCACATCGCTGGGCGCGATATCAAAATTGGCGGGCAAACCGATGGCGATGCCAGATCCGCCGGTGATCAACTTCAAGTCTCGGGCTGCGCGGCCAATGTCGATCAGATTTGCGTCATCAATGGCGTCCACAACGACAAGCCGGTTGCCGCCATCGGCCTGCGCCGCGAGAGCTTGCTCAATGGCTTGAGAACCGCGCAACACGTGTTGGGCATTTACATGGCCGACACCATGGCGCGTTTGCGGCCGCAACCAGCGGCGAATGTCTGCATCCGTCATCGGCGTCAGCGGATGGTTCTGCATCCCGCTTTCATTCAGCAGCACGTCGTTCACGAACAGATGCCCTTGGTAAAGTGACCGGCCCGTGCCGGGGAACGCCGGGCACACAATGACGGTCCGCGCATCCAGAGCATCGGCAAGCGCGTCTATGACTGGACCAATATTGCCCGCAGGGGTTGAGTCGAACGTTGAGCAATATTTGAACACGAATTGGCGACACCCCTGAGCCTGCAGCCACTTGAGTGCCGCAAGTGACTGGGCAACGGCGCCAGCGGCGGCGATGGAACGTGTTTTGAGCGATATGACCCCCGCCTGCACATCTGGCCCGGCATCGGCATCCGGCACCCCGCTATACTGGACGACCCTCATGCCCTGTTTGGCCAGCGTGTTCGCCAGATCGCTGGATCCCGTAAAATCATCGCCAATACAACCCAGTAACATCACGCAATCCTAAACACTTGAAAGGTCAACAACACCATTGGCCCAATCGCTGGCTTAATCGACTGTAAGGCGCTTGGCCAGAAAACCGGCGATGAATACCGTCACAACAAACCGGTAAGGACCCAAGCTGCATCCGGGCACATCAATGGTGAAAATTGGATCACTATGGAGGCTCAACGGGCCTTGGCAGGCGTGTAAGAAACGGCCAACTATGCCAACCATCCTCGCGTGATACTTCACCCCCTAAAGGAACCGACGCATGACTGAATGGTGGCGCAGCGCAATTATCTATCAGGTCTATCCACGGTCCTACCAGGACAGCACCGGCGACGGCGTGGGCGACCTGAACGGCATCACCCGCCGTCTACCGCACATTGCCGAGTTGGGCGCAGATTGTATCTGGCTGTCACCCATTTTTGAGTCGCCGCAGGCCGATATGGGCTACGACGTGTCGGACTATCTGGCCGTTGATCCGCTGTTCGGAGATCTCGAAGCGTTCAAAACGCTCATCGACACCGCGCACGAGTTGGGTCTCAAAGTCATCGTCGATCAAGTACTGTCACACACCTCGGACCAGCATGATTGGTTCAAACTGTCCCGGACCAGCCGCGACAATGAAAAGGCGGATTGGTACGTTTGGGCAGATCCGTTGCCCGATGGCTCGCCGCCCACAAACTGGCACAGCCATTTTGGTGGCCCCGCCTGGGAGTTCGACCCACAACGGGGCCAATATTATCTGCACAACTTCCTGGCTTCCCAGCCGGACCTCAATTTCCACAACCTCGATGTGGTGGACGCTATCCTCGAGACGTGCCGCTTCTGGTTGGATCAGGGGCTCGACGGTTTCCGCCTAGACACTGTGAACTACTACTTCCACGACAAGCAGCTACGCTCCAACCCGCCAGCGCAAGCCGCGCCCCAGGTCATGGCCACCGATCTTTATGGAATGCAGAATAATATCTACAACAAAACCCGACCGGAAAATCTACGCTTCCTCGAGCGTTTGCGGGCGCTCACCGACCAATATGAAGACATCATGATGGTGGGCGAAGTGGGTGAGATGGGCCGCCGCTCGATAGAGATCATGGCAGAATATACCGCTGGTACGGGCCGCCTGCACATGGCTTACAGCTTTGCCATGCTTGGCCCGGACTTCAATGCCGACCATTTTCAGAACTGCATAGAGGGCTTCCAGCGCGGTGCACCTGACGGCCACCCATATTGGTCATTCAGCAACCACGATGTGCCCCGCCAGGTGTCCCGTTGGGCGGAGCACGCCGTATCGGAAGACGCGATGGCGCGTCTGGCCTGCGCCATGCTGATGAGCTTTGAAGGCACAATCGGCATTTATCAGGGCGAAGAGCTGGGCCAGACCGAAACCGAGATGGAGTTCCACGAACTCACCGACCCGCCAGCCATCCGTTTCTGGCCGGCGGTCAAAGGCCGGGATGGATGTCGCACCCCTATGGTTTGGGCAAAGGACGAGCCAAACGCTGGCTTTAGTGAGGGCACCCCATGGCTGCCAGTGAAGGCACCGCAGGCCGCCAACGCAGTGGATCAGCAGGCCGAAGGCTCGATTTTCGAATTTTACAAAGCCACAATTGCGCACCGCAAAGCCAGCCCGGCACTGATGCGCGGAAGCACCAAGTTTTTTGGTCTCAACGAGCCCATCCTGGCCTTCACACGTAGCGCAGAAGACCAGAAGCTGGTTTGCGTGTTCAACCTGTCCGCCAAGGAGCAGACCGTGAAAGTGAAGGGCGATGCTGAGATAAATTACAGCAACAGCGCGGTGCTGGAGGATGGTGAGCTGACGCTGGGTGGCAATGGCTTCGCGTACATCGCCACAAACACCGGACTTAAGCTGAGCAACTAAATCGCTGGCCTATGTGATGACGTCAGGCTTCGTGCGCCCGGTCAGGGCTGCGATGTCTGACAGTTCCATCGCCGCATCCAGTACGTCCTGCAAAGCGGCTTCAGGCTTCAAGCCCAACCTATCGGAAGCTGTTTCCAGCTGCTCAAGATACACCCGAATGGTGGCACCCTGCGTGCCCGTACCGGACAATCGGAACACCGCCCTTGCGCCATTGGTAAAAGATATGCGGATGCCATGCTTGATTGACCGTGAGCCATCCACCGGATCGTCATAGGCGTATTCGTCAGCCGCCTCGACGGTGAGCGCCCCAATCTGAGTGCCCGTAAGGCCGGGTAGTTTTGCAATCAGGCCGTCGACGACGTTGGCCGCTTTGTCGCTCTCCACATCTTCAAAATCGTGGCGCGAGTAATAGCAACGACCATGGGCGCTCCACAGATCGTCCATAATCTCAGCTACCGACTTTTGGCTGGTAGCGAGGATGTTGAGCCACAGCAGCACCGCCCACAGGCCATCCTTCTCCCGCACGTGATCAGAGCCGGTCCCGGCGCTCTCTTCGCCGCAGATCGTCACCTTTCCAGCATCCAACAGGTTGCCAAAAAACTTCCAGCCAGTTGGGGTTTCATAAGCGCCAATACCGAGGCCCTCAGCCACCCGATCAGCCGCGCGGGAGGTCGGCATGGAGCGGGCGACACCAACCAGTCCGTTCCTGTATCCGGGGGCCAGATGGGCATTGGCCGTCAGCGCTGCGAGACTGTCAGACGGCGTTACATATTGGTTGCGGCCGACGATCATGTTGCGATCGCCGTCGCCATCGGAGGCTGCACCAAAGTCAGGCGCGTTCTCGCCATGCATTGTATCCATTAGCGCCTTGGCCCAAATCGGGTTCGGGTCCGGATGCCCGCCACCGAAATCCGGGCTGGGAATGCCGTTGACCACCGTCCCCTTGGCAGCCCCCAGACGCTCTTCCAAGATAGCAGTTGCGTACGGCCCTGTGACCGCGTGCATAGCGTCAAAGCACATGCGAAAACCGCCGTCGAACATCGATGCGATGGCATCGAAATCAAACAGCGTTTCCATCAGCGCAGCATAGTCGGCCACGGGATCGACTATCTCCACTTCCATGCCCCGATGCTCATGATGGCCCAACGAATTGAGGTCGATGTCGGTGGCTGCGCCAATCCAATAAAGGTCGATCTCCTTGGTACGCTGGAAGATTTTGTCAGTCACCGCTTCCGATGCCGGACCACCGTTGGGACCATTATACTTCAGGCCAAAATCAGCATTCGGGCCACCAGGGTTGTGGCTAGCCGATAATATCAGACCACCATCGGCATTGCGTTTGCGAATGAGGTGAGAAGCCGCCGGGGTGGAGAGAATACCTCCCTGCCCGACAACACATTTGGCCGCATCGTTGCCGGATGCCATTCGCAGAATGATCTGAATTGCCTCATCATTGAAGTAACGTCCATCACCGCCAACGATCAGTGTTTTACCGGCAACGCCGCCAATACCGTCAAAAATGGACTGAACATAGTTCTCAAGAAAGTGGGGGCGCTTAAAGATAGCGGTCTTCTTGCGCAGGCCGCTGGTGCCGGGTTTCTGTCCATCAATAGGCGATGTCCTGACAGTCTGTGTAGGCATGTTTGCTCCTCCCAAGCATCCACTCAAAGCGCTGGCCAACTATGGCAGCTGATCTTCGTGCGAAAATACCACCACCGAATTGGCACTGATGTCCATGCCCGCCGTCACAGCGATCACATCTTGTTGGCTCGTGTCGAACCGGCGAACCCATGCGCCTTCTGCCAGGTCTGGCGGCGTGATCTGCACGGCTTTTCCACGATTGAACACCAGCAATAACGTGCCTTCCCGCACCACATATTCAGGTGAGCCGGAAGCCATGCGCATTTCCACAATCAGAATATCGAGGTTTGGATCGTCCCAATCCGCCGGTTCCATGGGTTGGCCGTCCGGCTTACGCCAGAACAGATCTGGTTCGCCATCCACGCTGCGCTGGCGCGAATGCAAGAAACGCGTCTGGCGCAACAGCGGGTGCATCTTCCTGAACGCGATGGCCTGCTTGCAAAAGTCGAAAAACGGATCGTGTTCGTCGGGCCAATTCACCCAGCCGATCTCATTGTCCTGGCAGTAAGTGTTATTGTTGCCACCTTTTGAATTACCGATCTCGTCCCCTGCCAACATCATCGGCGTACCCTGGGACAGCATCAAGGTCGCGAACAGATTGCGCTTGCGGCGTATGCGGGCGGCGATGATGTCCGGATCATCGCTCGGTCCCTCAACCCCCATATTGTCGGAATAGTTGTTGGAATGCCCATCACGGTTTTGCTCGCCATTGGCCAGATTGTGCTTGGTGGAATAGGTGACCGTATCTTCCAGTGTGAAGCCGTCATGGGCGGTGATAAAATTGAGCGAAGAGGTGGCAGGCCGCCCACCATGGTCAAAATATTTGGCAGACCCGGTTAGGCGCCCGGCCAGCTTTCGCCCGGAACCGGCATCATCACGCCAAAAGCCCCGCACGTGATCGCGGAACTTGTCATTCCATTCCATGAATGGCGCGTGATATGCGCCCAACTGGTAGCCGCCAGGTCCTATGTCCCACGGCTCGGCGATCAGTTTCACGCGGTTGAGCACGGGATCTTGCATGATGGCCCGAAAGAACGGTCCGTCCCGCTCAAAGCCGCGCGCTGTGCGCCCAAGCGTCGAGCACAGGTCGAACCGGAAGCCATCCACATGCATGACCTCCACCCAATAGCGCAGGCTATCCATTACCAAGCGGATCACGGCAGGGCTTTCGAAGTCCAGAACGTTGCCGCAGCCGGCGTCATCAATGTAATAGCGGCGGTCGTCCGCGAGCCGGTAATAGCTGGAATTGTCGAGGCCACGAAAGGCAAGCGTGGGCCCCAGCTCCGAGCCTTCAGACGTGTGGTTGTAAACAACATCGAGAATCACCTCGATGCCCGCCATATGAAAACGCTCAACCATGCGCCGAAACTCGGCAATATCACCATCGGTGAGATAACGCGGGTCCGGAGCAAAAAACCCATGGGTCATGTAACCCCAATAATTCGTAAGCCCCCGGTCCAGGAGGAACTTCTCGTTGAGAAACGCCTGTATGGGAAGAAGCTCAATTGTGGTGACACCAAGCTTGTTCAAATGCTCCAATATCGGGGCGGAGGCCATGGCCAGAAACGTCCCCGCATTGGGTATGTCCGGCCGCCCAGCGGTAAGCCCCTTCACATGGGCTTCGTAAATTATGGAGTCTTCGGGGGTGTGGCGCGGCCGGTCGGTTTCCTCCCAACGACGTTCCGTCTCCACCACCACGCAGCGCGGCATGTAGGGCGCGCTGTCCGCTGTGTTGAAACTCAGGTCAGCCTTCGTATCGCCGGGTATGTAGCCAAACAGCGCATCATTCCAAACCGGATGGCCGGTCAGCTTCTTGGAATAGGGGTCGAGGAGTAATTTGTACGGATTAAACCGGTGACCTTGGGCGGGGTCGTAGGGCCCGTCCATGCGGAAGCCATATTGCTGGCCCGCTTTCATGCCCGGAATATAGACGTGCCAAACGTGCCCCTGGCGCTCGGGCAGCGTGATGACCTGATGTTCCCGTCCCTGATCGTCAAACAGGCACAACATCACCCGCGTCGCGTGGCGCGAATATATGGCGAAGTTCACCCCACCCTCGTCCAACGTCGCGCCAAGGGGGGCCGGTCGGCCAGAATGGATGGAAAAGGCTGTGGACATATATCTCGTTGTTTCAGGCGCAATGGTTTGGCGCATTTGTTCAGGCACCAAATTCAGGCGCGCATTACAGACGTTTATGTCAGTCAGCTGCGCCGAGGGCGGCGGCATACATCGCCTGATAGTCTGCGGCGGACGTCTCCCAACCCACGGGTTGCTTCATGGCATTACGTTGCATCTGTCGCCAAACCTTGGGCTGTCCATAGAGGTCCGTCAATTTAGTGAAAGCATTGGACAAAGATTGCGCAGTGGACGGATGAAACTGAATGCCAGTCGCCACGTGCCTCGCCATGGCTGCAGGGGACGCATTGATGACAGTGTCCGCCAGCCCCCCCGTCAGTGCCACCAAAGGCAGTGTGCCATAACGAAGGCCGTAAAGCTGGGTTAACCCACAAGGCTCGAACCGAGAAGGCACCAAAATCGCATCGCCGCCAGCCACCATCAGATGTGACAGTGCCTCGTCATAGCCAATCCGAATCGCAACATTTTGGTGGGCCGCAGCCGCCTCCAACAATGCCACCTCCAATGCCGCATCGCCAGAACCCAGCAGGGCCAACTGACCGCCGCGATCCAGCAAATTCGGCAGCGCAGCGAGCAGTAGATCAATGCCCTTCTGCTCAGTCAGCCGGGACACAAGCACACATAGCGGGCCTTCCGCCCGGCCCAACTCAAAGGCCTTTTGCAGCGCTTTCTTGTTGGCAACCTTGCCCGCAGGACCTGTGTATGGGCTGATATTTGGATCGGTAGCCGGGTTCCAAGCATCGCCATCGATACCGTTCACAATGCCGGTCAAATCGCTTTCACGCTGGCGCAGAACGCCATCCATGCCCACACCAAACTCCGGCGTCAGCAGCTCATTGGCATAGGTTTGGGAGACGGTGTTTAACTTTGAGGCTCCGTTCAAAGCAGCCTTCAAAGCAGATATCTGACCCCAAAATTCAAAGTGGTCGGCGTTGAATCGGCTGCGATCCAATTGCAGCGCGTCCAACTTGTCAGCAGCCACATTGCCGTGAAAAGCGATATTGTGGATGGTGAACACAAACGGCACTTCACAACCGGCTTGCCGCAAATATTCGGGTGTCAGCCCCGCCTGCCAGTCATGCCCATGCACAATGCTGGGTCGCCAGCCACCGGCGCCTTCGCTTGCGATTTGGGCGCCGGTTTTGCAAAGCGCCGCAAATCGCTCCGCATTGTCGGGCCAGTCGTAACCAGTCGGGTCGGAATAGATGCCACCATCGCGGTCGAACAGGTGCGGCGCGTCGAGCACCAGCAGATCCAGCTCACCATGACGGCAGGCCAACAATTTTGCGTTGCCGCCAAATAAATCGTCATAGGCGGCTACCGCATTGGTCTTGCCCAATTGATTGAGCACGGGGCGGTAACCGGGAAGTAGCACCCGCACATCGTCTCCTGCAGCTTTGAGCGCGAGCGGCAATGCGCCCGCAACATCGGCCAGACCGCCTGTTTTCACCAGCGGTGCGCATTCGGAAACGACAAACAGAATCCGCGTCACAGGCTGGCAGCTCGCTTGTCCAGCATGTTTTGCGTGATGAGAGTGGTGCCGCGCTCGGTAACACGGAACCATTTGGCATCTTCTTTCGGGTCTTCTCCAACCACCAGCCCCTCAGGTATGCGCACATCGGTGTCGATCACCACCCGGCGCAGACGCGCGGAGCGGGCAATGTTCACCCGCGGCAAAATCACGGCTTCCTCAAGCACTGCATAGGAATTGGTGTGCACATTTGTGAACAGACACGAATTGCGCACCTCCGTGCCCGAAATGATGCAGCCACCTGACACCATGGACGAGATTGCCATGCCGCGCCGGTCGCGTTCATCGTGGATGAATTTCGCCGGTGGCACCCCCTCATTATAGGTCCAGACCGGCCAATTGGTGTCCCACAAATCCAGCTCAGGGGTGAAATCCGTCAGATCGATGTGGGCTTCCCAGAAAGCGTCCACGGTGCCCACATCTTTCCAATAGGCCGGCGCGCCGGGGGTGCGCACACAGCTATCATCAAAACGGTGGGCCATGGCCTTGCCGTTTTTGACGATGTGCGGAATCAGATCACCACCAAAATCGTTTTTCGAGTCCGGGTTTTGTGCGTCTTCGATCAGCAACTCGCGCAGCTGCTTCCAGTTGAAGACGTAGATACCCATTGAGGCCAGCGCCTTGTCCGGATCGTCTGGCATGCCTGGAGGGTCGGCCGGCTTTTCGAGAAAGCTGGTTATCTGGTCGTTCTTGTCGACGTGCATCACACCAAATGCCGTCGCGTCCATGCGGGGTACGGTCAGGCACCCAACGGTTACGTCCGCGCCGCTTTCCACGTGCTGGCGCAGCATGATTTCGTAATCCATCTTGTAGATGTGATCACCGGCCAGAATAATGATGTAATCGACATTGTAGTCGTCGACGATATCTATGTTTTGCGTGACGGCATCGGCTGTGCCCTTGTACCAGCTGTCATTGTTGCCTCGCTGGGACGCCGGCAGCAC
>JBCDIB010000029.1:0-13709 GCA_038749385.1 Pseudomonadota bacterium
GTGACGCCCTTGGCTCCGCCCGCTATTTCGCGCAGGCCGGACACCAGGAATTCCCGGCACAGGATCAGTGCGGGAGCAACGATCTGCCACCCCTGTATCGTGCCGTCCGCGCACAGCATAAGCAGCACCACGGCCACAAGCATCTTGTCAGCAATCGGGTCGAGCATTTTGCCCATGGCCGTGCCCATATCCCATTTGCGGGCGTAATATCCGTCGAAATAGTCGGTGGCGCTGGCCAACAGGAAAATAAGCGCGGCTATGAGCCTGGCGGTGTCGTCACTGCTGAAATCACTGGCCAGCGCGTACACGATCACGATCAATCCGATGGCCGCCACCCGACCATAGGTCAGCATGTTGGGCAGAGAGTAAGCGAATTTGCGCTCGCGCATTGCGGCACTCATGGGCTCTGCAGCCAAGGGCTTGCCTGCTTGCGGGCCAGTCTGTGGGGTGCTCTCGCTCATACTATCAAAAAATCAGGCGCAGATGGCATTTGCAAGACGGCATTGCCTGCAACATCCGCTTGAAATCAAACAAGGGCTAGTTTTCATGGAAATGAGCGTAAATCTGTTGGGCCATCTGGGCTGAGATACCCTCGACCTGTCGCAGATCGGCTTCGCTGGCACGGCCAACTGCTTTTGCTGAACCGAAATTATTCAACAGCGCCTTCTTGCGTGTCGGACCGATGCCGGCAATTTCGTCCAGCGGATTGCTGACCAACTCTTTTTTGCGGCGCGCGCGGTGGGTGCCGATGGCGAACCGGTGGGCCTCGTCGCGCAGGCGCTGGGTGAAATAGAGTACGGGGTCGCGCATTGGCAGCTTGAAGGCCTCTCGACCGGGCATGAAGAAGGTCTCACGCCCTGCATCGCGGTCAGGGCCCTTGGCTATGCCCACCATGGCAACCTGATCTTCGATGCCAAGATCCGACAGGATCTTACGCACTGCATTCAACTGGCCAAGGCCGCCATCGATCAATATGAGGTCGGGCCACGGGCCTACGCCATCCTCGTCACGCTTTTGCTCGTGCTTGTTGCCGTGCTCTTTGACGAGCCGCGAGAAACGCCGGGTCATCACTTCCTGCATCATCCCAAAATCGTCACCGGGCACCAGATCTTCGCTCTTGATATTGAACTTGCGGTAGTGGTTTTTCATGAACCCACCAGGGCCGGCGACCACCATGCCGCCCACGGCGTTGGTGCCCATAATATGCGAATTGTCGTACACTTCGATGCGCTTGGGAACCTCGTCCAATCCGAAGGCCTCGGCGACCCCCTCGAGCAGTTTGGTCTGGCTGCTCGTTTCTGCCATGCGGCGGCCTAGCGCCTCGCGGGCATTTTGCAAAACATGTGCCACCACGTCCCGCTTGGGGCCGCGTTGAGGCACATTAATCTGCACCTTGCGGTCAGCCTTTTCCGACAAGGCCTCTGCAAGCAATTCCGCCTCGGCAATTTCGTCTGACAGCATCACCACGCGAGGCACTGGCTTGTCGTCATAAAATTGCGCCACAAACGCGCCCAGCACCTCCGTCGCCTCGATGCTCTTCTCGTGACGCGGAAAGTAGGCGCGGTTGCCCCAGTTTTGGCCGGTGCGAAAAAAGAACACTTGTATGCAGGTTTGCCCACCCGCCTGATGCACGGCGAACACGTCCGCCTCTTCAATGCCTTGCGGGTTGATGCCCTGGGTGCCGGATACATGGGCGAGGGCGGACAGTCGGTCGCGATAGATCGCTGCGCGCTCAAAATCCATATCCTCAGCGGCGTCTCTCATGTTCTTGGACAATGAGTCGGTGATCTTGCGGCTGCGGCCAGACAGAAAGTCCTTCGAATTTGCCACCAGCTCGGCGTAATCATCCTTGCTGATTTCCCCCGTGCAGGGCCCGGCGCACCGTTTGATCTGATAAAGCAGGCATGGCCGCGTGCGGCTGTCATAAACAGAATCCGTGCAGGTGCGCAGCATGAAGGCGCGTTGCATAGCATTCACAGTCCGCGTGACGGCCCCCGCAGATGCAAAGGGTCCGAAGTAACTTCCCTTTCGATTGCGCGCACCACGATGCTTGAAAAGGCCCGGCGCCTCATGCTCGTCGGTCAAGAAGATATAGGGGAAACTCTTGTCGTCCCGCATCAGCACATTGAAGCGCGGACGCAGGCGTTTGATGAGGTTCGCTTCCAACAGCAGCGCCTCGGTTTCCGTGCGGGTTGTTACAAACTCCATGGTTACGGTCGCTGCGATCATGCGTGCCGTACGGTTGCCACCGTGGCCACGACCAGCAGAGTAATTGGCCACCCGCTTTTTCAGCGATTTGGCCTTGCCGACATACATCACTTCGCCCTCGCCATCGATCATGCGATAGACGCCCGGTGCGTTGGGCAGGCGGGTCACAAAATCCTTGATCACGTCCGGACCCTTGCGTCCGGGCACAGGGGGCGTGCCCTCTTGCCAGACGATATCTTTCATGCGCGGCTTGGGCGCAGCCCTGCCTTCGGTCTCCGCGAGCTCGGGAGTGTCCATGTCCGAATTGCCGTTTGGCGTCAAAGAATCATTGCTGGCTTGCATGGTGGAAAGTTGGCGGCGTGGGTCCTGTTCTTCAAGTGCTGGAATCTCAGCTGCCGTTTCCACTATCCACTCGGCCTCGGGTGTAAGGCGAGGCTGCAGCGCCCGCCCGACCTTTTTGGCGCGCTGCGGACGTTTGCCCTTCGGTGGACGCTTTTTAAAATAAGACGCTGTACGTGCGGATGGTTTGGTGGGCTTAGCCATGGTGTCGTGTGGCTTATTCGCTGCCGTCAGTCACGTCACTAGTCAGCGGCGCGTCCATATGCGCGGCCAAACCAATTGCTATCCAATGTAGAGGGTGGCCACCAAGTAGGCGATATAGCCGCCCACAAAGGCAATCCCCGTGAGGCGACCGATACGCAGCTTGAACACGTAAAGCGAGCACAACAGCGCCGCTGTAGCCAACATGACCCAGATATCAACGCGCATCAGATGCGGGTCCACCGGAATTGGCACCACCATGGCGGTGACACCCAAAATGGCGGCAATGTTGAATATATTTGAACCCACCACGTTGCCGAGTGCCAGCGCCCCGCGACCTTTGAGAGCCGATGCCAGCGCAGCTGCCATCTCGGGCAACGACGTGCCTATGGCCACAATAGTGACGCCAATGACAGCGTCGGTGACGCCCCATTCCCGGGCGATATCTACGGCAGAGCCAACGATCAGATGCGCGCCCAGCTGAAGGCCAATCAGGCCCACCACGATCAGGCCGACGATTGCCCAAACTGAGTTTGGCAACTGACCGACCTCTTCCAGCTCTTCTTCCAAATCGCTCTTTTCGCCACGTGCCTGGGCGGCCAGCGTTTCGCGATATTGGATATAGAGAAATCCGATCAGCGCGATCAGGAACACTGCCCCCCACAGGCGCCCGATCTCGTCAGTCGCCATCGCGATTAAAAGAAGGATGGACAGTCCCACCATGATGATGAGGTTGCGCCCCAAGCCCTTGGGCGGTGCGTCAGAAACCAAAATAAGAGCCGGAAGACCAAGCACCGCCAGTACATTGGCCACGTTGGAGCCAACAACATTACCCACTGCCAGACCCGGCGCGCCGGTGAGTGCGGCATCGAGGGAAACAAACAGCTCGGGCGCGGAGGTGCCAAAAGCTATGACCGTCAAACCGATGATGACGTGGGGGATATTGAGACGCTCGGCCATGCCAACTGCGCCGCGCACCATCATGTCGCCACCAAACACCAACGCGGCGAAGCCAACGATCAGAAGTATATATGCCATGGAAACCTATTCAGCACGAAGTGCCTAGCCAATAGATCGCACCGCCTGATTTGGCAATTGTGCGGCTATTTTGGGGACGGCAATTGCAGGTTGGATTGCTGGCAGCCACGCGCATCCACCTGGCGGCAGGCTCGCGGTTCCAGTGTTTTGGTCAGGCAAATGCGGACTTCTTTGACCCGGCCTCGGTCGCAACGCACCGCCATTTCATTGTTTTCGAGCTGCGAATTTGAGACTGCGAACGCGTTCTCCACCTCCTTGGCAGAAAGACGGCGGGGGCTGGAGAGGGCGCTAAATTGTCTCGGAATCGAAACGGATTCGGTGGCTGCGCGCACCTTGGCGAAATAGTCTTGCTGCGTGAGGCCCGAGCAAGTGCCGTGCTTGCGCCACTGATGGCGGATCAGGCCCCGGCTTGGCATGATGTCCAGCATAGCATTTTCGGTGACCCGCGCCACTTCACGCGGTTGAGATGTGGGGCAGCTTTCCGGATACCCACGCTCGAATTGGGGCCAAAGACCGTGGGTCACAAAGCCAAAGCGCTTGCCAGCGCCGCACTGCTGTGGGTTCTGCCCACCCCTGTCCGCACAAAATGTCGGCGACCAGCTGAGCGCCAGCAAATAGAAATCGAAGTCTGCGTCAGCATCATCATTGCTGAGGGAGTTGGCGGTTGAGCTTTGCTCGGCAGCTTGTGCGTCCGATGGCGCTTCTTGCGATATGAGTGCCGCCTCCAGAGACGACAAATCCAAGCCCAACCAGCTGCCCAGCGCTCCGAGCCCAAGTGCAATGATCGCCGCCAGAATGGTTTTGCGTTGCCGCACCCTCCAATGCCCTACGCTTCGCTAGCGGGCCGGATGCGCTGCACGGCAATGTCCGCCGAATGTATTCCATGGGTCGAGGCCATGCACGCAGAACTCAGCACCCCAACCAACACCGGCAAACCCTGACTTGGCTTCGATGATATAGTGCAAGGAATAGCGTTGGCCGTTGGTCATGTGCGCGGTCACCTCGCAATAGCGCACGGGAACGAGAGGCACATCGCTGAATTGGTCTTCGCGGGTGTCGATGCCCTTTTGCTGGGGATGACCTAGCGTGTCGATCTTGAATCCGCGGTGCCAGGTGTTGCGCTCGGCCCAGTTGAAGTCGCGGGTGATTTTCTTCAGCACGCGGCGATTGTCGCAAACGGGTAGCGGCAGGCTCGGGTCCGTTTCGAGTACCGTCTCCACCAATGATCTATGCACGCCGGAAGGAACGGTAGAAGGTGGAGGAACCAGTTTCTCGCTGCCGCCTTCGGTTGGATTTGCCACAGCACCCCCAATGAGCGCGGGGAAAGTCATCGCTGCGGCTAGCATTGCAGTTGAGCAGATTTTGATGGCTGGTTTCAGATTGCGCACAAGTGCCTCCAGATCGGCATGTTCAGACGTACCATAGATCTTTAACTGACTGCCGTTAACGCACCATAACCGTTCGCGCTTTTAGCCGATAGTCCGTAGGCGCTCGCAAAAGTCTGAAACAACTTTTGGGTACAGCCGGTGTTCCATTTTCAGCACGCGGGCGGCAAGCGTCTCCGGCGTGTCGTCGCTGTTTACGGTCAATTGCGATTGCGCGAGCACGGGGCCGGTGTCCATGCCCGCATCGACAAGGTGCACCGTGCAGCCGTGCAGTTGCGCTCCAGCGGCCAGCGCCCGGGCATGGGTGTCCAGACCGGGAAACGCAGGCAGCAGGCTGGGGTGAATGTTAAGAACGCGGTCCTGCCATTTTGCGATAAAATCGGTGGATAAAAGCCGCATGTAACCGGCCAGGACGACCACCTCCACGCCATGTTGGTTTAGGGCAGTGCCCAGAGCGTCCTCATGCTCGCGCTTGGAGGCGAAGTCCGCCCGGGGCAGGGCAGCAGTCGCAATGTCGGCGGCCCGCGCAGTGTCTAGGCCACGGGCTTCCGTTTGGTCGCTGCCAACGAAGACAATTTCGGCAGGGTAGTCTGCAGCATCAGAGGCAGCCAGTATTTTCTCGAAGTTAGAGCCGCGCCCGGACAAAAGCACGCCAAGGCGAACCCGCTCGTCATTCATTAGGACAGGCCCGCAAGCTCAACGGCTTCGCCGCTGCGTTCGACAATCGTCCCCAATGCCACAACCGTTTCGCCCTCGCGCTCAAGAACAGCTCGAACGTCCGCTTGCGCATCTGCACTGCACACGACCACCATGCCGACACCGCAATTAAAGGTACGCAGCATTTCCCGACGCTCTACGCCGCCATTATGTTGCAGCCAGTCGAACACTGGAAGCGATGGCAGTTGAGCAATATCGAGATGCGCAGCCAAATGATCCGGCAGCACACGGGGCACGTTTTCGACAAAGCCGCCGCCGGTGATATGTGCCATGGCCTTTACTGAGCCGGTCTCTTTGATGGCAGCGAGCAGTGGCTTCACATAAATGCGCGTTGGCTCCAGAAGCACTTGGCCCAAAGTTGTCACATCATCCGCGCTTTCACGCCACGGACATGGGCTCGACCAATCCAG
This sequence comes from Pseudomonadota bacterium, assembly GCA_038749385.1. Classification (GTDB taxonomy): domain Bacteria; phylum Pseudomonadota; class Alphaproteobacteria; order Rhizobiales; family Rhizobiaceae; genus JBCBXA01. The sequence goes on from JBCDIB010000029.1 coordinate 6,299, forward strand.
ACCGGCCGTTTCCACGATGCGGCGGACCAGCGAAAATCCATTGGAGTGCACACCCGATGAGGCGAGACCCAACACAATGTCGCCCGCCGCCATGTCATGGCTCGGCAGCAATGCTCCGCGTTCCGCCGCACCCACGGCAAAGCCTGCAAGGTCGTAATCGTCGCCGGCATACATGCCGGGCATTTCCGCTGTTTCACCGCCTATGAGCGCTGCGCCCGCCTGACGGCAGCCTTCTGCAATGCCCTTGATGATCGCCATGCCCACTTCGACGTCCAGTTTGCCGGTCGCGTAATAGTCTAGGAACAGAAGCGGTTCGGCACCCTGGACAATCAGATCGTTTACGCACATGGCCACAAGGTCCACGCCCACCGTGCCGTGTATGTTGGCCTCGATGGCAATCTTGAGTTTCGTCCCCACACCATCATTGGCGCACACAAGTATTGGGTCCTCGAAGCCCGCCGCCTTGAGGTCAAACAAGCCTCCAAAGCCCCCCAATTGCGTATCCGAGCCCGGCCGCGCCGTGGCCTTCACAACGGGCTTTATGGCCTCCACCAGCGCATTGCCTGCATCAATGTCCACGCCTGCATCGGCATAGGTAAGGCCGTTTGGGATGTGCGGTTCGGTCATGAAGAAATCCGTGTTTGCTGGGCGTTGCGCAGGCCTTACCAAAAGCCTTGGCCAAAAGCGTGGGCCAAGGGACTGTCCTTGAGAACTTATCCCCGTCCATATCCACGATTTTGACCTGCGAGAGGTCTTCGGCCACTTACGCCGCGCGCTGCGCTTGACCCACACCACACCATCGCGCGATGGACATATATGTGCGTCAAGGTGCGCACCGGATGGAGAAAACCATGACTGAAACGTCAGACAATGTGGCTGAAGACGCACCCGTCGTGAAAACACCGACCGCCGATGTGGCGTTCGTGATCACCCGCCGCGCCGTCTTTTGGACATTGGCCGCCATCGTCACCATCGGTTTTTTCTGGCTCTTCCGCTCCATCATGCTGCCGTTCCTTGCGGGGGGTGCGCTGGCTTATCTGCTGGATCCGGTTGCTGACTGGCTGGAGCGCAAGGGCATGTCCCGCGTCTGGGCCACGGTGACTATCCTCTTCACCTTTATGCTGCTGCTTATAATCGCGTTGTTGCTAATCATCCCTTCGCTGCTCACGCAGCTGGCCAATTTCATCGACTATCTGCCGGAACTGGTACAAGACCTGCGGGCGCGGCTGGTGGAGGTCGTTGCCTGGGCGCGAACGTCTGAAAACGCCCTCGTGCAGCGCATATTTGGCGAAGGCGAAAGCGCGCTCGAGAGTCTTTCGCCCGAAATGTTTGGCCCCGACGTACTGGCGCAGATTACCAATTTCGGGACGCGCTTTTTCGTTGGCGTTATTTCGTCGGGCTCCGCTTTGTTCAACTCTCTTTCGCTGCTCGTGGTCACGCCCGTGGTGGCGTTTTATCTGCTGCTCGACTGGGACAATATGGTTGCCCGCGTCGACAATCTGTTGCCCCGCGAACACAAAAGCGACATGCGCCGCCTTGGCCGGGACATGAATACGGCCATCGCAGGCTTTATCCGCGGGCAAGGCAGCCTTTGTCTCATCCTTGGCATTTTCTACGCTGTGGGTCTGTCGCTGCTCGGCCTGAACTTCGGTTTGCTGATTGGCCTGTTTGCGGGGCTGGTGAGCTTCATTCCCTTCGTTGGGTCCATCCTGGGGCTGGTGCTGTCGGTGGGCGTCGCGCTGGTGCAGTTCTGGCCGGATTTCATCTGGATCGCTGCGACGGCCGGTGTCTTCTTTCTCGGTCAGTTTGTAGAGGGCAACATTCTGCAGCCCAAACTTATTGGCGACAGCGTGGGGCTGCATCCGGTCTGGCTTATGTTCGCCCTGTTCGCATTTGGTGCGCTCATGGGCTTTACGGGCCTTCTCATAGCCGTGCCGGTGGCTGCCGCCCTTGGCGTACTCGTGCGTTATGCGGTGGAGCAGTACCAGAAGAGTGATCTGTACAAAGGCCACGATTCGGTAGACGAGCAGGCCGGCAAGTGATGGCAGCGCAACTGCCGCTGGATATTGGTGGCCAACCCTCATTCAGGCGCGAAGATGTCGTGATCACCAAGGCCAATCAGGCAGCGGTGGCGTTTGTGGATGCCTGGCCCAATTGGCCCGCCCCGGTGACCATGTTGGTCGGACCGCAAGGCTCGGGCAAAACGCACCTTGCCCGCGTTTGGCAAGGCAGCAGCCGGGCAGTGCAGCTCAATGGCGAGGAATTGTCGGTTTCCGACTTCGAAAACCCAAATTGCTATTTGCTGGAAGACATCGACCGTGCGCGTTTGGATGAGACCGCGCTATTCCACTTGATAAATGCCGTGCGCCAAACCGGTAAGCACCTGTTGCTCACATCGCGCCAGCCCGTCGGGGCGCTGCCATTCGCGCTGCCAGATCTTGTTTCGCGCATGCGGGCCGTGGCCATTGCGGCACTTTCTCCCCCCGACGATGCTCTGCTGGAAGGCGTGTTGCGAAAGCTCACCGCCGATCGGCAAATCATGCTGGATGACGCCACGGTGCATTATCTCGTCGTCCGGATGGAACGATCCTTGGCCGCCGCCGGGGAGCTTATCGAACGGCTGGACCACATAGCGTTGGTTGAAAAGCGCCCCATCACGCGCCCCCTGGCGGCAAGGGTGCTGGATGCGTTGCGGCAGCCGCGGCCGGACGCCTGAACAAACGTCAGCCCTCTTCATGAAATTGACAATTGCAGTCCTTATGCGACCCTGATCAAGATCAGGAACTACAATGACAGCACCACAGCCGGCGAACGACCACATTGCAGATGAATCACTCCTAAGCGTCGATGAGTGGCTCAAGCGCCCTGACCGTTTTGTAAATCGTGAATTGTCCTGGCTTGAGTTCAACAGGCGGGTGTTGGCCGAAGCGCTGAACGAAACTCATCCTCTGTTGGAACGCTTGCGTTTCCTTTCGATCTCCGCCGCCAATCTGGATGAGTTTTTCATGGTCCGTGTGGCGGGCCTCATCGGTCAGATTTATGAGGGCGTCGAAACGCTTTCATATGACGGGCGCACGCCGCGCGAGCAGTTGAGTGCCGTCGATGATGTCGTGGAAGATTTGCAAGCCGCGCAGCATGACACATGGATGAAGCTGCGGGCGGAGCTGGAAGCTGAAAACATATTTGTGGTCAGCCCACAGAGCCTTAACCACGACGATAGCGCGTGGCTGCGCGACTATTTCCTCGCTCAAATTTTCCCGGTGTTGACGCCTTTGTCAGTGGACCCCGCGCACCCGTTTCCGTTCATTCCCAATCAGGGCTTCACCCTAGCCATGCAATTGCAGGCCAAGGGCAACGGCAAGATCATGTCGGGCTTGGTGCGGATGCCCCTCAACATGGCCCAGTTCATTGCCCTGCCCACTGGAAAAAACGGCGTGATCCGCTTTGTGCGGCTGGACCAGACGGTGGAAGGCTTCGCAGACATGCTTTTCCCGGGCTACGAATTTGATGGGGGTGGGGCGTTCCGCATCATTCGGGACAGCGATCTGGAAATCGAAGAAGAAGCCGAAGATCTGGTACGGCTGTTCGAAAGCGCCCTGCGCCGCCGCAAGCGCGGATCCGTTATTCGGTTGGAGATGGATGACGACCTGCCCGAAGGCTTGCATGATTTGATTGTCGAAGCCGTGCCCGTGACCGGCGGCCAGACCATGCTGTTTCGTGAATTGCTGCCGCTCAGCGCTTTGTCGGAAATCGTTAGCGCAGACCGGCCAGATCTGAAGTTCGAGCCTTTCAAAGCGCGTTTTCCAGAGCGCATTCGCGACCATGGAGGCGATTGCTTCGCAGCTATCCAGCAGAAAGATATTATGGTTCACCACCCGTTTGAAAGCTTCGACGTGGTGGTGCAGTTTTTGCATCAGGCGGCGGCAGACCCCAATGTGCTGGCCATCAAGCAAACGCTCTACCGCACGTCCAATAACAGCCCCATTGTCCGCGCTCTGATCGAGGCGGCGGAGGCTGGAAAATCGGTCACTGCGCTGATTGAATTGAAGGCCCGGTTTGATGAAGAAGCCAACATCAAATGGGCCCGCGATCTTGAACGCGCCGGTGTGCAGGTGGTGTTCGGGTTCATCGACCTCAAAACCCACGCCAAGATGAGCCTTGTTGTGCGCCGCGAAGAACATAGTTTACGCTCATATGTGCATCTTGGGACCGGCAATTATCACCCGATCACCGCCAAGATTTACACCGACCTAAGCCTGTTCACCGCCAACGAAACCATCGCCACTGACGTTGGTCTCGTCTTCAACCACATCACTGGCTACGCAAAGCCAAAGGATGTCAAAGAACTGGTGGTGTCGCCCTTTGACATGCGCAGGCGCATTCTTGAGCTAACGGATGCAGAGATCGCAGCTGCTCGCGAAGGCCGCCCTGCGCAGATCATGATGAAGATGAATTCCCTCGTGGACCCGGAGATTATTGATCGCCTCTACAAGGCTTCTGCAGCGGGTGTAAGTGTCTATTTGGTGGTGCGGGGCATCTGCGCCCTCCGGCCCCAAGTGCCGGGTCTGTCAGAGAATATTCATGTGCGCTCCATCATTGGCCGTTTTCTCGAGCACAGCCGCATATATTGCTTCGGCAATGGCGCGCTTATGCCCCATGACGATGCGGTGGTGCTGATCGGTTCCGCCGATCTGATGCCGCGCAATCTCGACCGGCGCTGCGAAGTGCTGACGCCGCTACTTAACCGAACCGTTCACCGCCAAGTGCTCGACCAGATTATGATGGCCAATTTGCAGGACAATCTGCAGGCCTGGCAGGTGCTGCCTGATGGCACATCAAAGCGGGTGGAGCCAAAAGACGGGGAAAAACCGTTCTCAAGCCAAGAATATTTTATGACCAATCCTTCCCTGTCCGGGCGCGGCAAGGCACTCAAGAAGAATGCTCCGCGTTTTTTTGCAGACCAGAACTCCCAATAGTCCGATATTTCGGCGGGCCAGTTGGTAGCCGCGACCACTTCAGCGCTTGATGCGGTGGTTACCAGTGCCCGCCCAATAGTGGCTCTTCCCGTGGCGGTGGTGGATATCGGTTCCAACTCGGTGCGCCTCGTGGTCTATGAAGGCCCGGTTCGTTCGCCCAATATTCTTTACAATGAAAAGTTGCAGGCAGGCTTGGGGGCCGGGGTCGCGCAGACGGGTGCAATCTCGCAGGATGGCTGGGACAGGACACTGGCTTCACTGGTGCGCTTTCGCCGCCTGATTGCTCAATGTCAGGCAGCCGCCGTGCACGCCTTCGCCACCGCCGCGGCGCGGGACGCTGAAAATGGGCCTGATTTCCTTGAGGCCGCCGAGAAGGCCCTCGGTGCGCCTATTTCCATCTTCTCTGGCAAGCAGGAAGCATATTTTGCCGCCCTTGGCGTGGCGTCCGGCTTTCACCAGCCTCGTGGTCTGGTGGGGGATATGGGGGGCGGTAGCCTTGAGATATTGCGCATCAAAAAAGGTGAGTTCAGCCATGGCAAAACGCTCCCGCTGGGAGGGTTGCGGTTGAATTATGATGCCAACGGCGATCCGACCGAGGCCGCTTTGATTGCGCGCGATGCGCTGGCCGGGACAAAGGCTGTGCAGAAGGTGCGCGGCGAAGATTTCTTCGCCGTGGGCGGCACATGGCGCAACATCGCCAAATTGCACATGGCGGAGACTGACTACTCGCTGCGGATGATCCATGATTATCAGATGGAGCGGGATGTTGCCGTTGAGTTCTGCGACCGGCTGATGGCCGGTGAGCAGGACGGCATGAAAGCCATCGGGTCTGTCTCTTCAGTTCGCCAAAAGCTACTGCCTATTGGTGCGGCGGTGCTGCGTGAATGCCTCAACGCAATACATGCCAGACGGGTGCGCTTTTCCGCCGTCGGCGTCCGAGAAGGCTTCCTGTTCGACGCATTACCCGAAGCCGTGGCGCGTCTTGACCCATTGCTATCCGCTGCTCACACACTTGCGACGCTGCGCGCGCGTTCTGTAGGACACGCCGTTGAGCTTTGTGGCTTCACACAACGGGCGTTTGACTGTTTTGGTATTGAGGAAACGCCGGAGCAGGAGCGGCTGCGTTGGGCAGGGTGCCTGCTGGCCGACACATCATGGCGCGCCCACCCGGATTATCGCGGCGAGCAGAGCCTTAACATCATCGCCAATGGGGACTTTCTGGGTATTGATCATCCCGGTCGCGCGTTTCTGGCCCTCGTCTCCTACTATCGAAATGAAGGTCTGCGCGACGACGAGCTGAGTACCCGCTTGCTGGAAATTGCCGGCGAAGACCTCACCCAGCGTGCAAAATTGCTCGGCGGGCTGATGCGCGTGGCTTATCTATTCACTGGTTTCATGCCCGATATCTTGCCGGAACTGACGTTCTCAGGCGCATCGGACGGTGGCGTCGCAGTGGTTCTGCCAGCCTCCATGGCTATGCTCAACGGTGAACGTCCGCAGCGGCGCATGAAACAGTTGGGCAGTCTTTTGGGCGTGGAAGCCTCTGTCAAAGTGGCGGACTGATCAGTCTTCCAACTCGATTACTGTCATACCCTTGCCATCGAAGCCAAGGGCAATTTTGCCTTCCTTGAGTTCCAGCGCCTGGCTGCCGAACAATTCACGCCGCCAGCCACTTAGGGCCGCAACACCGTCTGTTTCCCCAATGGCAATCTTCTCAAGATCATCGCTGGTCGCCAGCACTTTCGCGGCAACGCCATTTTCCTCAGCCACCAGTTTCAGCAGCACTTTCATAAGATCAATCGCAGCACCAGTGCCTTCCGGATGGCGACGGGCACGGGGGATTTTCGGGAGCGCATCGCGGTCGAGCTTCAGCGCTTCGCCTACGGCGGCCAGCAATCCTTCGGCGTGGCGGGACTTCTCAAAGCCCCTTGGCACGGCGCGCAGGCGGCCAAGATCATTCGCGTTCTTCGGCTGCTGCTGCGCCAGCTCATAAATCGCGTCATCTTTGAGAATGCGCCCGCGGGGCACATCTCGGTCACGGGCTTCGCGCTCGCGCCACTCAGCCACTTTTTGCAGCACAGCCAGTTCCATCGGCTTTTTGGCCCGCATGCGCATCCGTTTCCAGGCGTCTTCTGGTGGCGCATCATAGGTGTCGCGCGCGGTGAGCACCGCCATCTCTTCGGCCACCCATTTGGTGCGGCCCGCGGCTTCCAGCTGCTTTTTCAGCGACGCATACACATCGCGCAAATGGGTGACATCCGCCAAGGCGTATTCCAGCTGCTTGTCAGATAGGGGGCGTCGGCTCCAGTCGGTGAAGCGCGCGGTCTTGTCTATGCGCGCTCCGGTTACGCGCTGCACCAGATTGTCATAGCCAATCTGGTCGCCATAGCCGCACACCATGGCCGCTATTTGTGTATCAAACACGGGCTCCGGAA
>JBCDIB010000030.1:0-13306 GCA_038749385.1 Pseudomonadota bacterium
GTGTGGACTTGCCCGCGTTTGGGCGGCCCACAACTGCAATACGCAACGGGCGCTCCGGGTCGATGAAGGTGCCATCATCATCCTCGACATCTTCATCCAGCTCAACTTCAACTTCCGCTTCGTCGCTCTCGACGTCTTCGCTGGAGCCGAAGGCCCGCTCTTCGCCCATCTCATTGACGATGGCGTCAAACAGATCGTGGACGCCTTCGCCGTGCTCGGCGGAAATTGGGATCGGCTCTCCAAAGCCCAGCGAGAAGGCATCGTAATAGCCCTCGTCACCCTGCTTGCCCTCCGCCTTGTTGGCCACCAGCGCGAAGGGGGTGCCGGAGCGGCGCAGCATGGTAGCGAACACCTTATCGTCCGGCGTTATGCCAGCGCGGGCGTCCACCAGAAACAGACACATATCCGCTTCCTCGATGGCCATCTGCGTCTGTTCGCGCATGCGGCCTTCTAGGCTGTCCTCGTCAACATCTTCCAGACCGGCGGTATCGATCACCTCAAACGTCAGATGCGCGATGCGCGCGGTGCCGCTGCGGCGGTCACGTGTAACGCCCGGCGTGTCGTCCACCAGCGCAAGACGCTTGCCGACAAGCCGGTTGAACAGGGTGGATTTGCCCACATTCGGCCGACCGATGAGGGCGATGGTGAGGCTCACTGGGTGTCTGCCCCATCTGTGCCGCCCGAACGGATGCCGCCAGATGCGACTGGCTCGTTCGCCCCATCGGCACCGATCAGCCCCTGTGACGTCATAAGTTCCAGCATGATGTTGGCGCGTTGAGCCAGCGCCCGCGGAGCGCCCTGGGTGGATACCAGGGCTTCAAAGCGCCGTTGCGCTTCGTCATAATTTTCCGCTTTAAACGCGGCCAGCCCGATCGCCTCGCTGGCAGAGAAACGATAAGCCGAGCCATCGCCGGAGATCGGCGTCAACTTTGCCGACACCTCTTCAAAGCTGGCCGTGTCGACCATGATCTGGCCGGCGCGCAAAATCGCAAAATCCGTCAGAAAGTCCGGCACACCGCCGGCGCCCGACACCTCGTTGAACAGCGCCAGCGCCGCATCATTGTTGCCAGCCTTGGCCTCCGCATTGCCCAAGCGCAGTTGGGCCAATGCTTTATACTCGTCAGTACCTTCTGCGGCGATGGCGCGCAAAGCTGTAAAACCAGCCTCGCCGTCACCTTCATCCAGTTGCACGGTGGCGGCGGCAAAGGCGTCGCCATTGCGGGCGGCGGTGGTTTCCGTCCAATATTTGTAGAACTGGTTGCCTGCCACGACCACCACGATCAGGACGGCGACGCCTATCACCAGCGGGCCAAAGCGTTTCCACGCTGTTTGCATGCGCTCGCGGCGAAGCTCTTCGTTCACTTCGCGGACGAAGCGATCATCATCATTCTGGCTCATGTGGCAGTCCGTCTGACATCATATTGGCGGCTCGTGCCGCGTAAATGCTGGTCAATAGGGGGAGACGCCGAAAAGGTAAAGGTGGCCCCACACAAGGAACAGCACCCAAAGCCCGCCGCCCACCACCACAGCAACCGCATCCGCGCCCCAACTCGGCGCGGGCAAATCGGCTGGCACAGGACGTCGGTAAGAGGCGAAGGCCAACACAACGGCCCAAATTAAAAATGTACCGAACAGCAATATGGCCACCGTGTCACCGTTGATAGCCAGATGCGCCCCCGCCCAAAGCAAAACCCCCACCGTCATAGGGTGACGCACCGCTGCGCGAATGTGGCTCCGCGGGCCGTTGCTGGAAATCACCAGAACGAATGACACCAGCATGACCAGCCACACCACGGGCCGCAGCCCGTCCGGCGCAACCCAGTAAAGCTCCGACGCATCCCGCGCCAGGCCATAACCCCAGATGATCAGGCCGAAGCCGATGAGCGAAACGATGGTGTACCCACCCTTCCAGGCGTTCTCACCGCGCTCCGCAATAATCCGCTCACGGGTTGCAGGCGCCAGCACGCGGCTGAAGTGCACCCCAAGAAACAGGAGCAGCCCGACTATCAGTACGCCCATACCGACCTCTCAATTTGACTGCGTCCATTATGCCTTATTCGGCGGGCTGCAGAAACTCCTTGAGCGTCGGCACCTCGTCGGGCGCCACAGGCATTCCAGTGGCTTCGATGGCAGTTTCAAAATGCGCCAGGCGTTTGAAGATCGAGATCAGGTCAATGATCGTCGTCCAAGAGTTGGCAAGGAACTGGAACGAGTTTTCCACTTGGTTAAACGCATTGTTGATCTGAGTGAAAATGCCAAACGTGATCGTACCTGCGACGATCGTTGGGCCAAGCGCAATTAGCGGCACAAAATTGGCTCCCTGCAGATACAGGTAGCGCGCAACATTGAAGTAGAGGTAGTTGAAGTACAGCCGAAAATAATTGGTGCGCACGTCTGAGAACAGGCTGGCCAGCGTGGGCGGCGCGCAATGGTCGGCGCTGTCTTCACCGTAAACCAGTTCCTTGCGGTAGGCTGCCTCGACCTTCTGGTTGTTGAACTCCAGCCCAGGCAAACGATAGCCCACGACTGCCAGCAGCACCGTGCCCAGCGCCGCCGAGATAAGTGCGACATAGACCATGGAGCCATCTACTGCGCCAAAGAACGGTATTTCGGTGACGTTCTGCGACAGTGTGTAAAGCAGCGGCAGGAAGGCGATCAACGTCATGACCGACCGCACGAAGCTGACCCCCAGCCCTTCCATGATACGGGCAAACCGCTGCGTATCTTCTTGAATACGCTGGGCTGCGCCCTCGATATGACGCACCTGCGGCCAGTAATGGGCATAATAATCGTTCATCGCCGTGCGCCAGCGGAACAGATAGTGCGAGATGAAGAAGTCGATCAGCACCAACGCGAAGATATTGAACAATAGCAGCGGCAGCACAGTGGACAATTGTCCGTAAAAATCACCCATGGTCGCCGAGCCCGGATTGGTCAGGGCTTCCTGAAGAAAGTCGTAGAACCGGCCGTACCAATCGTTCAGGAACACTGAGATCTGAACGTTGAAATAGGTCCACACGATGATGAAAGTGGACCCAAGCACACTCCATTTGTGCCAACGGTTTCGGTTGAACACGGTCCAGAAGGCTGCAAAGGCAACGCCGCAGAAAATGATGTACAGATAGGTGTAGAGCTTTTCAGCCGTGAGGAATGGGGGCCTCTCACCTTCCACAGGTTCAACGGTAACGCTGCGCGCCCAGTCCAGCATGAGAGACCAGTCTGACAGAGGCGTAAAATACCAGATCAAAATCGCAAAAAGCGGCCAGACAACAGCCGACCCGAAGAAAAGCTTGGGGACGGGAAAGAACGAACGAAGCATGGGCAACCCAATCACTTGGTGTGGTGGCTGATATCGAGAGCGAATGTAGTGTGCTCCGGACGGAGCGCCATAAACATTACAATTTGAAACGTCTGTAAGGGTGACGGACGCATTTGCGCAATGCAAGGGCGGTGCGACAAGGGCGTCGAACAACCCCCCGTCACAAATGCGCGAGCGCTCTATCACGGGCCGTGAACCCTCGGTGAGAAAATACGTGTTCGCTTGACCCTCATGAATGTGAAGCGCACCACATCGGCCGAGTATTCATTCAGCCACCCGCCCGAAGGATCCATCATGGCCACCATAACCACCGCCCCCGCCAAACCCCACAAGGTTCAATTCACGGGTTCAAGCGGTGAGGTCTTGGCCGCCCGCATGGACCTTCCCGCCGGACCGGTTCGGGCCTACGCGCTGTTTGCCCACTGCTTCACCTGCTCCAAAGACATCTTTGCCGCCAAGCGCATATCAGCCGAGCTAGCCCAGCGGGGGCTGGCGGTTCTGCGCTTTGACTTCACAGGGTTGGGCGCCAGCGATGGCGAGTTTGCAAACACCAATTTCTCATCAAATGTCGCGGATTTGAAAGCTGCCGCCCAATGGCTGGCGGACAACCACCAGGCCCCTGCCGTTTTGGTGGGACACTCATTGGGAGGGGCGGCAGTGCTAACCGCAGCGCCTGATCTGCCATCGGTGAAAGCTGTGGTGACCATCGGCGCCCCAGCGGAAGCGGCCCATGTGACCCATTTGTTCGACGACGCCCTTGCGGACATAGAAGCCCACGGCGAGACCACTGCCACAATCGGTGGCCGGCCCTTCCGCGTACAACGGCAATTGCTGGAAGACCTGCAGGGCGCACGTGTCCAGGACGCCGTCAAACGCATCAAAGCGGCCATTTTGGTCATGCATTCACCCGTGGACCAAACGGTGGGCATCAACAATGCCACCGACATATTCACCGCTGCCAGGCACCCCAAGAGCTTTGTGTCACTGGACGATGCGGACCATTTGGTGAGTGACCATGGCGACGCCGCTTATGCCGGCGAAGTGATCGCCGCCTGGGCCTCGCGCTTTCTACCCACCATTGAAAACGACAACCATCATCACGAAGGTGAGATCGTGGTGGCGGAAACGGGTCAGGGCAAATTTCAAAACCTTGTTCATGCCGGCCCCTTCCACATGTTTGCCGACGAACCGGAAAGCGTTGGCGGGTTGAACACCGGCCCAGCACCCTACGACTTCCTGTCCATCGCATTGGGGGCCTGCACCTCCATGACGCTGCGCATGTATGCCGACTTTAAAAAGCTGGATCTGGGCCGCGTATCGGTGGCGGTGGACCACGGCAAAGTGCACGCGCAGGATTGCGAAGATTGCGCCGCGGAAGTGAAGGAAAAAAATGGCAAGGTCGACCGCTTTGAGCGCCGTATTACGGTTGAGGGGCTGGACCCCGTTGCCAATCCCGAACTGGCAGCAAAAATTGCAGAAATAGCTGATAAATGCCCTGTCCACCGCACCGTCGAAAAAGGTGCAGCTGTCGTGACCAAAGTCTCTCAAGGCTAGGTTTATCTGGCCTTCCGGGCTCGTTCAGTCTTGCCGCCGAGCACGGTGGCGGCCACGCCGCCCAAAATAGCAATCGACGAAATGGCAAAGCGCCAACCCAGCGCTTCCCCGAGGAACAAAATGCCGCCAAACGCTGCGATGACGGGCACCGTAAGTTGCAAAACAGCCGCCACCGTTGAGGTGATGAAGGGCAGCGCGCGGTACCACAGCGCGTAACCCAGCCCCGATGTAATGGCACCTGACACGATTGCGAGCACCGCTCCGGCGGTAGTGACGGACAGGCTCGACGCAAAAACGAGGACGATCACTAGCCCCATGGGCGTCGCAAGTAAGAAATTGCGAGCCGTTGCGCCCAGCGGATCCAGCGCCCCACGGCCAGCGATGGAATATGCGCCCCACGCGACGCCAGATAATATCATGAGCAATGTTGCGCCAAAGGGCGGACCGCCGTCCAATCCCACAATTCCCGGTGCGACGAGGTAAATGAAACCACCGATGGCCACTGCCACACCCGCCCACTCCAATGGCCCGAGCCGTGAGCCGGTGGCGATGCCATGGCCGATCATTGTGATCTGCACCGCTGCAAATAACACCAGCGCGCCGAGAGCCGCACCCAATTCCAGATAGGCGAAGGAAAAAAAAGCGGCGTAAACAAAGAGCGCGAAAGCGGTGCCCAATGAAGCGCGAATGCTGGCTGCGCTGACCAAGCCCCTCGGCCTATCGACTGACCCACCCACTCGCCCGCTCTGGAGCCTCACCAGTAGGGCAAGCATGCCGGCCCCGGAAGCCAACCTGATGGCCGTGTAGCACGCAGCATCAATTAGCCCATCTTCCAGCGCAACACGCCCCAAAACGGAATTTGCGGCGAAGGCCACAAGAACAATGAAAAGAAGCGCTGAAAGGAAAGGCAGTGACATTATCGCCTTGTGCGCCCGCGTCCCATTGCGCGCAAGTGGACGCTGGATGACAAATACTTGGTCAGGACGTGATACGCCCGATCAACACACTTCACCTGGAAAGCACCATGCTCGAAAACACAGCCTTCTCAGCCGTCGCCATCTATGTAGGGCTAAACATTGCGATCCTGTGCTGGATCACCATCGCCACCTTCCGCGTGCGCGGTACACATAAGGTTTGGATGGGCACTGGCGGAATTCCGCAGATCGAACGGATACATCGCGGCCACGCAAATGCGCTTGAACAAATGCCCATGATGATGCTGGCCCTTTTCGCCATGGCGGCTTTGGGGGCACCTGCCTTCATGGTGCACCTTATCGGAATTGTGTTCACCATCGGCCGTGCGCTACACGCATCTCACTTTATCGCCGCCGATGCCCCCCGGTGGACCAGAGCCAACGGGTTTCTTCTGTCCAGTGTAGCGTTTCTATCCGCCGGAGCAGGCGTCGTTCTGCACGGTTTCGCGGATATTGTGATGTGAAAAAGCCCGGCCCGCACCACCAAAATAGGTGACATCAGGCTGGGCTTTGAAGACCGGGCTTTGACGCGTTTTAAAGGTGGCTCTTACGCAGCCTCACGCTCATGCTCGCCTTCCTCAACTTCCTCGATAATCTTGGCGACGAAGGCATCCAGATCGTCGGGGTTGCGGCTGGTGATAATACCGTTTGACGTCGCAACCTGCTTGTCCACCACATTGGCCCCCGCATTTTCGAGATCGGTACGGATGGAGTGGTAGGAGGTCATCTCACGACCCTTGGCAACGCCTGCTTCGATCAGCAGCCATGGTGCATGGCAGATGGCGGCGACGATCTTGTTTCCGGTGACAAACTGGCGGATGAGCGATACGGCCGTCTCGTCGGTACGCAGAATGTCCGGATTGATCTGACCGCCGGGCAGCACCAGAGCGTCGTAATTGGCAACACTCACATCGGCAATTTTAAGATCGGCATTGGCGCTGTCACCCCAATTGTCGCCGGACCAGCCCTTGATGGCTTCACCATCCAGAGTTGCCACATGCACTTCAGCACCGGCTTCCCGCAGTTTGGTCAGCGGCGTGAACAATTCGGACTGCTCGAAGCCGTGGGTCGACATGATGAGGATTTTGGATTCAGAAATTTTGGGCATGTGCTTTCCTCAGTGCTTTGTTAGGCGGCCAAAGGGCGATTGCGGGCGATAATCCAGATCGCGTGCACGATGCCGGGGATGTAACCGAGGGTTGTAAGCAGGATATTCAACCAAAACTGGCCGCCAAAGCCGACGGTGAGGAACACGCCGACCGGTGGCAGAAGTACGGAAAGAATGACACGTAGAAGGTCCATGATAGGCTCCTCTTGTTGAATGAGTTCACTCACTCAATGAGGCTCTGACGCTATCGTTCCAAACTTATTGGCCGGCCTGCATGGCAGATCATTCCCACTCAATAGTGCCCGGCGGCTTGCTGGTCACATCGTAGACTACCCGGTTGATGCCCCGCACTTCGTTAATGATGCGCGTCGCAGCCCGGCCCAGAAACTCCATATCGTAATGATAAAAATCGGCGGTCATGCCGTCGACGGAGGTGACAGCCCGCAGGGCGCACACAAACTCGTAGGTGCGCCCATCCCCCATGACGCCCACCGTTTGCACCGGCAGCAGCACGGCAAACGCCTGCCAAATGGTTTCGTAAAGACCAGCTTTGCGGATTTCATCAAGATAGATCGCGTCGGCCTTGCGCAGAATGTCAAGCTTGTCCCGGCTCAAGCTGCCAGGGCAACGGATAGCCAGGCCTGGTCCAGGGAATGGGTGTCGGCCGATAAAGCTGTCCGGCAACCCAAGCTCACGGCCCAGCACCCGCACCTCGTCTTTGAACAATTCCCGCAACGGCTCCACCAGGGCCATGTTCATACGCTCCGGCAAGCCGCCCACATTGTGGTGGCTCTTGATGGTGACGGACGGCCCACCGCTGGCCGACACGCTTTCAATCACGTCCGGATACAGAGTGCCTTGGGCGAGAAACCCAAACGTCACGGCCTGCTCGGCTTCCAGCTTTTTCGCTTCCGCCTCGAAGGTTTCGATGAACAGTCGGCCAATGGTTTTGCGCTTGGTCTCTGGATCCGCCTCGCCTTCCAGCGCGTCGACAAATGTGTCCACCGCATCCACATGCACAACCTTAAGGTCGGTATGCTCGGAGAACATTTGCACCACATCAGCGGCTTCATTCATGCGCATCAAACCGTGATCGACCAAAATGCAAGTCAGCCGGTCGCCAATGGCTTCATGGATAAGCATGGCCGCGACCGATGAATCCACACCGCCGGACAGGCCGCAGATCACGTGGCCATCTTCGCCCACCTGCTTTCGCATCGCTTCCACCGCCTGCTCACGATAGGCAGCCATCGTCCAGTCGCCCTCCAACCCGCAGACCTTGTGCACGAAGTTGGCCAGCAGCTTCGCGCCGTCCGGCGTGTGCACCACTTCGGGGTGGAACATTGTGGTGTAATATTTTCGGCTTTCGTCGCCGGCGATGGCAAATGGCGCACCGGGGGAGTTG
Organism: Pseudomonadota bacterium; assembly: GCA_038749385.1. Taxonomy (GTDB): domain Bacteria; phylum Pseudomonadota; class Alphaproteobacteria; order Rhizobiales; family Rhizobiaceae; genus JBCBXA01. The sequence continues at coordinate 8,361 of JBCDIB010000030.1, forward strand.
GCGATCACCTCGAACCCGGCTGGCAATTCTGCCACGTGGTCGCCATGGCTCATCCACACCGGATATTGGCCGCCCACTTCCCAGAAGCCGTCGAACAGTGGGCTGGGCTTCTGCACCGTAATATCGGCCCGGCCGAACTCGCGGCCTTCGCCCACTTCCACGCGCCCGCCCAACTGGGTGGTCAGCGTTTGCTGGCCGTAGCAAATGCCAAGGATGGGTAGACCTGACTCAATAACATTTTGCGGCGCACGCGGGCTGCCTTCGTCAGGCACCGATGCCGGGCCGCCGCCAAAAATCACGCCCTTGGGCTGCATCCGCTCGAACGCTTCGCCCGCGCTGAGATAAGGCACGATCTCGCAATAAACGCCCGTTTCCCGCACTCGCCGCGCGATTAGCTGCGTGACCTGAGACCCAAAATCCACGATCAAAATGCTATCGGGATGCTCAGGAATGAAGTCTTCGGTGGTTGTGCAATCGGGCATGCGCAGCGCTCCTTTGCGGTCCCTTACAATCGGTGCTGCTCTTTGGCTACTCCTGCAAAGCGTCTGTTTGGCCTATTCACAGGCATCCGCGTGCTACTCTCTTCACCCGGGTCGATTTTGCGTCCTCTCGCGCCGCTCGTTCCTTATCCCTCACAACTTCCAGTCTGTTTCTGTTAAACTGCAGATTCAAACGAATGGATGATAACTCGGCTTCAACACGGCTGACGGCGATCGCTGAAGTCGTATCGGCCAGCGACTGCGCGGTCGTGCTTCGACGTGGCATGTCCCTTCCCAGGACTCCGATGGCGCGGTTGAGCATGCCCGCCAACTGAGCGGCACTGAGTTCGCTCTCAAGCTGCGCTTGCCGCGTTTGCAAAATTTTTTGATCGTGCCCTAGTTGGATCCGTTCCCGCGTGAAACTTCCGACGCGGTCGAGTTCACGTTGGTGTCTGTTCTGCAATTCACTGCAAAGTTCGTTGATCATGAAATTTCTCCAAGAGTTTTCCAGCAGCATCGATGCTTTTGACCTGGCGGGCATTAGTCTTGGAGGCGTATTCCTTATGATTGCCGGGTTCGGCGGCATTGAACGCTTGGTCGCCCTTGAACCTATCATTCTCACACCAGTGGAGAGCCCCGGCGACTGGAGTTTCGTACAGCACCCGCAACCACTTCTGGAGGAGATGACCGAAAGTCAGTTGGAGAAGCTTTCAGCCGCGTTGGATGGAATGGACCTGTCGGTGGAGGCTGAGCTGACGACTAGGCAGCGAGCGCAACTGCAGGAAGCTCTCTGGCGCAATTACCTCTTGGCGTATCCCCGCTTCAGTACCGTCGCGCGTGGGGAAACGGCAACTCAGGCTCGGATGTTGTGGGAATTCCATGTGGAGAGGCGACTGTTCGATACGGGAAGCTTCGACCGTCGTATGCACTACATGATCTACGGAATTCAGCCGAGCAGTCGCGTTTATCTGTACAAGGACGATCTGCCCTTCGATATTTGTGGCAATCTCAGTTCGCCTTTGGCCGAGGCGGAGAATCAAAACTGGATCGACCAATATCGCATAGACCTAATGCGCCTGGCGCTTGGTGATGCATTTCGTGCACGTACGTTAAGAGCGGAAATGGGTGTGGCAGGTCGGGGGCCGTGGACGCCACACCCAGAATTCTACTGGTTCGTCTTTCAGATAGCTGAAGAGTATGATGACGGCGGCGTCAATCCCCGGCTCAGTCCTGTTCCACCTCCGGCGCTCGCCACCACTAAAGAACGCAGGCAGTTGCTTCAGCATTGGCTGAAAGCGAGGGATATTTTCGCTCTTGTAAACTCCCTACCCCACTGCCGTCCGCCAGGTTGAGGCCAAAAAGCCAGCTACAGCCCCAATTCTCCGCTCTCCACCATGGCTTCCAACTGATCCACCACTTCGGCCAGCCGGCCGTCGATGGCGCCCAGATATTGGGTCCAATCGCCGAAATTGCGCAGTTCGGCATCGCCATCTGAAATGCCGCGCAGGGCAAGCATCGGAGTTTGCGTGGTCATGCAGACGCGTTTGATGGCAAACGTTTCCATATCCACCATATCGGCATCGACCCCGGCGTAGGCCGGGCCATTGATGATACCGGCGCCGGTGGACAAACGGGCCGTCGGCACGCCCGTCAAAGGCGTTGGCATGGGAATGTCGACCTCAAGACCAGAGAAGGGCGTCACGCCTTTCTCAAACCCGATCGGCGAGGCGTCCATATCCCGGTAGCTGACCGAGCTTGCCTGATAGACGCGTCCCTGCTCGAGCGTCGCGGATCCGGCAGAGCCGAGGGAGACGATCAGGTCCGGCTTCTTCTCATCCACCACCCGCGCCATGTTCATGGCCGCTTCCACCGGCCCGATGCCCGTCATCACAGGCTGGAAACGCTTCTGCAGCTCCGGGCCATATTCTTCCCGCGCAGCCATGGCATAGATGATCCGTTTCCCCCCGACGATAGGCATTAGCGGTTCATCCAGAAAATGGTGGCGTTGAGCACCGTGGCAAAGCCGACCCACGCCGCATAGGGCACAAACAAAAGCGCGGCAGTTTTCGACAGCGGCCAAGCGACGAAGATAAAGGTCACAATAACGGCTAGCAGGATAAGTATCTCAATCAGCGCGATGCCAAGCTGGTGAAAGCCAAAGAACAACGCAGTCCACGCGCCGTTGAGCGCCCATTGCGCCCACCACAGGCCCATGGCGCCGCCCGGCAGGAAGGATTGGCTGATCTTTGCGCCTGCAACGCCAATGAAAATGTAGAGCACCGTCCACACAGGTCCGAAGAGCCAATCTGGGGGGTTCCAGCTGGGCTTTTCCAGAGCGCGATACCAGGCGTCGGGCGGAAAAAGAAATGCTGTGGTGAAACCCACCACAAACATGGCGCCGATGTAAAAGGCATAGAGAAGAATCGGACTGCTGGTCATGGCGGCGCTCTTGAACGTTAGCGCTTGTAGATAGGGCGGCTACCGGGGCTTCAACCACCCGAAGCAGACAAATTATCCAGCCGTCACCGAGAGGATGCCAAGGCCACGCCAACTCCGGCAAGCACCGAGCCGCCGGCGCGGTTGAGCCATTTTCGAGCCTTGATGGACTGAAAAAAGCGCCGTGCAACCGCCGCAACCCACACGTAGAAAAAATCGATACCGGACCCCACGACAAATGAAATGCCCACCATGATGGCGGCATCGGCTAGCGTGACGCCGCTCATATCAACAAAGGCCGGCACAAAACTGGCGTAGAACACCAGCACTTTTGGATTCGAAATGGTCAAGAGCGCGCCCTCAAGCAGGGAACGCGCAAAACTGGTTGGTCGCCCCGCCTTTGCAAGACTGTTCTCGGGTTTCTCCAGAAACAGCCGGATGCCCGTGATGATGAGAAAGACGCCCCCGGCGATCTTCACCCACACAAACGCATCGCCCATCTGCTCGGCCACCCACGCCATGCCGAAAATAGCCAGCATAAGGTACACCACATCGCCAAAGAACGCGCCGAGCATGATCGCCGCGCCCGCGCCAAAGCCGCTAGTGATGGCCCTAGCGGTGGCCGCAAAAAAGCATGGCCCCGGCGAAATCGCGATCACGAACATACCACCTGCAAACGCCAGAATGGCAGCAGTGCTCATGGTAACCTCGAAACTCACTTCACACGTTCCATTACAGCGAAGAAGAAGCCATCGGTCCCCGTGGAGGCGGGGGTGAGAGTGATGGTTTTCATGTCGGACGACCAGGGATTGCGCTTGTCGAAGCCGAACAAGTCCTGCCAGACTTCCCCCGCGCTCAACAGTTCATATTCAGGGTTGGCCTCGACAAAGGCATAAACCTGGTTCTCATTCTCTTCGGGCAGCACCGAACAGGTGATGTAAATCAGAAATCCCCCAACCTTCGGATAGTCCCGTGCGGCGGCCAGCACCGCTTCCTGCTCCTCCACCCGCACTTCCAACTGTTCGGGCGTCAGCTTCCATTTCGTGTCGGGTCTGCGCCGCCATGTGCCTGAGCCGGAACAGGGCGCATCCACGACCACACGGTCGAACCTGCCGTACAGTTCGGTCGGTTCCCGCGCTGCATCGTGGACTTGAGCGTTTCGCACGCCCGCGCGCTTTAAGCGTTCATGAATGGGGGCAAGGCGCGTCTTGTCGGCGTCCCAAGCGTGTATCTGGCCCCTGTTTTCCATCGTCGCGGCCAAGGCCAGCGTTTTGCCACCCGCCCCGGCGCAATAGTCCAGCACCTGCTCGCCGGGCTGTGCAAACACCAAATCAGCGACGATCTGGCTGCCTTGATCCTGCACTTCAAATTTGCCCTGCTGGTAAGCCGCTTCCGCCATCACATTGGGGTGGCGCCGGTCGCCGCGTACCGGCGCGATACGTAGGCCGTTGCGGGCGATGTCCGTATGTTTCGCACCGGGCAGCGCCTTGCCCACTTTTTCACGGGTGCTTTTGAGCGTGTTGGCCCGCATATCAAGGGGTGGGCGGCTGGCAAATGCCTGGGCTTCCGAGATCCACTCATCGGCAAAATTGGCTTCAAAGCTGGGCACCAGCCATTCGGGGATGTCCGCCTGCACGTGGGTGTCTGCCAGTGCCAGATCAGCTTTGTGCAGTTTCTCCAGCACGTCGTCCGATGGCAATTCCGGCGCGAACTTGTCGCCTTCGAGGGCAGCTTTCAATTGATCTGGCGTCACGCCCTGCAGACGCAGCACCCCGCCAAACACCTTCGAAGCCGAACTATCTTCCCCCGCCAAATATGCCGAAGACGATGCCAGACGCAGCGCGTCATAGGCCAAGTTGCCAATGGCTGAACGGTCTCCGGACCCGGCAAATCGGTGGTTATTGCCCCAGTCGCGCAGCGACACGGAGAGCGGTCGTTTGCGCGCCTCCATTTCGTCCAGAACTTCGATCGCGGCTGCGAGCCGTCCACCCAGCCTCATGGTTCACAGCTCGGCAAAAAAGAGAAGCGAAA
>JBCDIB010000031.1:0-13244 GCA_038749385.1 Pseudomonadota bacterium
GAGATCGACGAATTGTTCGGACTGAAAATGGGCGCGGATGATTTTATCACCAAACCCTTCAGCCAACGTCTTTTGGTGGAACGCGTGAAAGCCGTGCTGCGCCGGGCACAGGGCCGCAACGGCGCAGGCCCAGGTGTTGTGGCTGAAAGTGATAGCGCCAACGTGCTTGAGCGCGGTGACTTGGCCATGGACCAGGAGCGCCACACTTGCACGTGGCAGGGCAAACCGGTGACATTGACCGTGACCGAGTTCTTGATCCTGCATTCGCTGGCCCAGCGCCCCGGCGTCGTAAAAAGCCGCGATGCACTCATGGATGCCGCCTATGACGATCAGGTGTACGTCGATGACCGTACCATCGACAGCCACATCAAGCGGCTGCGCAAGAAGTTCAAAATGGTCGATGATAATTTCGAGATGATCGAGACGCTCTACGGCGTCGGCTATCGCTTCCGCGAGGCTTGATCGTCGGGCCGTGGATGACGCCCGCGCCCACCGCAATTTGGAAGACCCATCCGGTCCTGCACCGGATGTCGATGAACTGCGCGGCGAAGCTGAGACTGAGGACGGTGTAAAGCGCACGATGGTGCAAGGCCTATTGGCCAAGGCCGGCCAGCCCCTGAGCCTGTTGCGCCGGGCCATGCGGTGGCTGTTCTTCCGCAGTCTCACCCGGCGCATCATCTTCCTGAACCTTGCGGGGCTGGCGGTTCTGGTAACGGGCATACTCTACCTCAACCAATTCCGCGAAGGCCTGATTGATGCGCGGGTGGAGAGCTTGCGCACCCAAGCTGAGATCATCGCCGGGGCCATCGCTGCCCAGGCCACGGTGGAGCAGGGGGCCATTACGGTTGACCCCGAATTGCTGCTGGAGCTGGAAGCGGGCGAAAGCACCAATCCCCGGGACAACCGCGCCCGGGCGGACAGTCTGGCGGCCCTCGACAGCGGGATAAACCCGGTGCAGGTGGCCCCGGTGCTCAAGCGGCTTATTTCGCCCACCCGCACCCGCGCCCGCATTTTCGATAGCGAGGCGGTGCTGCTGTTGGATTCGCGCAATATTTATTCTTCGGGTCAGGTTTTGCGGTTCGATTTGCCGGATCTCAACCCGGCGCCCCCCAGCCTTGCCGAGCGCGTTGGTGCCTGGTTGCAGGGTAGATTTGGCGACAGCCCATTCCGGCAAAGGGTGGATGGACCCCGCGCCGACCCCGAAACATTTGACGAAGTGGTGTCGGCATTGACGGGCAACACCCGCGTTTCCCTGCGCCGCAACGAGCAGGATGGTCTGGTGGTGTCTGTGGCCGTGCCGGTGCAGCGGTTCCGGGCCGTGCTGGGCGTGTTGCTATTGTCCACCCAAGGCTCCGACATTGACGAGATCGTGCGGTCCGAACGGCTGGCGATCGTGCGGGTGTTCCTCGTAGCGGCGGGCGTGGCCATCGTTTTGTCCGTTGCCCTCGCCAGCACCATCGCCACCCCGCTGACGCGCCTATCCGCCGCTGCCCGCAATGTGCGAAAATCGGTGAAAGCCCGAAATCAGATCCCCGACTTTTCCGACCGTGGCGACGAGGTGGGGGAACTGTCCGGCTCGATCCGCGACATGACCTCTGCGCTTTATGCTCGGATTGACGCCATTGAGAGCTTTGCCGCGGACGTCAGCCACGAGTTGAAAAACCCGCTCACCAGCTTGCGCAGCGCGGTGGAAACCCTGCCGCTCGCCAAAAAGCCCGAAATGCGCGAGCGCCTGCTTGAGGTCATCCAGCATGATGTACGTCGCCTCGACAGGCTCATCACCGATATTTCCGACGCCTCGCGCCTCGACGCGGAACTTGCGCGGGAAGACGGGCAGCCAGTGGACTTAGAAACCCTGCTTAACGATCTGGTGCGCGCGAGCGCCTTTGCGGGGGCCAAGCGCAAGCCCATGGATGTGACGCTTGATGTGAAGCCTGCCCCACGCGGCAGCGGCAAGTTGCCGTTTCACGTCACGGGGTTTGAAAGCCGTTTGGGGCAGGTGTTCAGCAATTTGATCGAAAACGCCCGCTCTTTCGTGCCATCCCCCGCAGATGGTGGAGGTCGGATGCAAATCACTTTGCAACGTGTTGCGGGGCGTGTCGAAATCCTTCTGGAAGACAACGGCCCCGGCATCGCCGCCAAGAATATCGACCGCATATTTGAGCGCTTCTATACAGACCGCCCAGGGGCGGAGAGCTTTGGCCAAAATTCTGGCCTCGGCCTGTCCATTTCGCGGCAGATTGTCGAAGCGCACAATGGCACAATCAAAGTCCAGAATGCCAAGGGTCCGGACGGCAAAACACGCGGGGCTCGTTTTGTGATCGTACTGCCGGCTATTGGCGTGAACGTTTGACGTCCACATTTCCAATTGAAGGCCTTGCCCGGCGACCCCAGGCTTTTCAGGCCGAAGATGAAAGCTGGAACGTGCATGCTTCCTGTGTGGTTTTGGCTGGTGTTGCCGTGATGGTGTCCGGTCCGGCGGGCAGCGGTAAAACCAGCCTGTGCCATGACCTCGTCGCCAAAGGGGCCTATTGGGTGGCCGATGACCGCGTGGTGATAGCGCTTGCCGATGGGCTGCTGAAACTGACCGCCCCACCGGCCCTGCAGGGTCTGGTGGCCAAGCCTGGCGGCGGTCCAGTGCGGGTGACCGGCATGATGCCGTTTGAAGCGTCCCCCGAAAACCTGTTGTGGGTGGAGTTGGTGAATGGTGTGACCGATGCTCGGCCACTGCGAATTCAATTTTCAAAAATGGCTGCAAATTGCCTGCAGATGCCTGCCCGCCCAAGCCAGACCATGATTGCCAACTTGCAACAATATCTGGCAGACCTACACCATCTGGCAGACCTGCACCCGTAATCAAATACCGCAGGCCCCGCACGATAATTGCCGCCGATTGTGCTGGACACCACCTGTTGCCGGTGCAAATTTGTGCGCCTGAATTTGTGGCCCAACCAATGCCGCAGTTTGTGGTCAGGCGCGGTGAAGGGCATTCATGGTGGGTTTGGTATGATCGGACTGGTTCTCGTCACCCACGGTGATCTTGCCCTCGAATTTAAGCTCGCCCTTGAGCATGTGGTTGGCCAGCAGCCCAATCTGAGTTGTGTATGCATTGCCGCCGACGATGATGTGGAAAGTCGTCGGGATGACTTGTTGTCAGCTGTTGCTGAGGTCTCCGATGGTGATGGAGTCGTCATTTTGACAGATATGTTCGGTGGCACGCCTTCCAATCTCGCAATCTCGGTCATGGAAGCAGGTAAGGTGGAGGTGCTCGCGGGTATAAACCTGCCCATGCTGGTGAAACTGGCCAAGTTGAGGGACAGCGAGCCCATGATGACAGCGCTGGACATGGCTTGCGAAGCGGGGCGCAAATACATCACCGTACCCAGCAAGATGCTTTGATCTTGGACCCCGCCAGCGCCTTTGGTCAGTCAACGGCCTCTGGCCGTCTGGAGATCGTCAATCGCAAGGGCCTGCACGCCCGGGCCTCTGCAAAGCTCGTGCGGTGCGTGGAGCCGTTCGACGCCCGTGTTGAGGTTTCGCGCGACGGACAGACGGTGGGCGGGGACTCTATTATGGGACTGCTTATGCTTGGAGCCGCCAAAGGTTGTTACATAGATGTGACTGCGGTCGGACCACAGGCCCTCGAAGTCATGGCGGCCATAACCGAGTTGGTGGCCAACCGTTTCGACGAAGAAAGCTGAGCCATTTTCAGCACATGCCCAGCCGATTAAAGCAAACATAAAGATGTCGTTATGTAAGGCTTGCCGCTAGGGCTGCCTTTTGCTACGAGCGCCGCAGGGCGGGCTGCTCTATATCGTGCCTTGATAAGGGTGGATGGTGAGCCAACGGATTTCCGCCGATACACTCCCAAAGCCGCTGAATGCGCCCGGCGCTTTCCCGGCCCCTTTGTAACTGGACAAACCATGAGCCATCCCGAAAACGCACCCTATATCGTCAAAGACATTTCGCTTGCTGCCTTCGGCCGCAAGGAACTGGACATTGCCGAAACCGAAATGCCGGGCCTGATGTCCCTGCGCGAAGAATATGGCGCATCCAAGCCGCTCAAGGGCGCGCGCATCGTCGGCTCGCTGCACATGACCATTCAGACCGGTGTGTTGATCGAAACGTTGACGGCCCTTGGCGCGGATGTACGCTGGGCTTCGTGCAATATCTTCTCCACCCAAGACCACGCAGCCGCTGCCGTCGCTGAAGGCGGCGTGCCAGTGTTCGCCATCAAGGGCCAAAGCCTCGAAGAACATTGGGATTATGCGGACCGTTCTTTCCAATTCGAGGACGGACCTAACCTGATCCTCGATGATGGCGGTGATGCCACTCTTTACATTTTGCTGGGCGCCCGCGCCGAGGCCGGCGAGGACATTATTCCGGTGCCGCAATCGGAAGAAGAAGAAGTCATCAAGAAGCAGATTGCCAAGCGCCTGGCCGCTTCCCCCGGCTGGTTCACCAAAATGCGTGATCAGATCGTCGGTGTGTCCGAAGAGACCACCACCGGCGTGCACCGCCTTTACGAATTGGTGAAGCAGGGCCAACTTCCCTTCCCAGCGATCAACGTCAATGACTCGGTGACCAAGTCGAAATTTGACAACAAGTACGGCTGTAAGGAATCTCTGGTCGACGGCATCCGCCGGGCCACCGACACAATGATGGCCGGCAAAACCGCCGTCGTGTGCGGCTATGGCGATGTGGGCAAAGGTTCTGCCGCTTCCCTGCGTGGAGCCGGCGCCCGGGTGAAGGTTACGGAAATCGATCCGATCTGTGCGCTGCAAGCTGCCATGGACGGTTTTGAGGTGACCACGCTGGAAGACACGGTTGCTGATGCTGACATCTTCATCACAACGACCGGCAACAAGGACATCATCCGCATCGAGCACATGCGTGAGATGAAAGACATGGCCATCGTCGGCAATATCGGCCACTTCGACAACGAAATTCAGGTGGCCCACCTGCGCAACCTGAAGATGACAAATATCAAAGACCAAGTGGACATGTATGAGATGCCCTCCGGCAATCGCATGATCCTGCTCAGCCAGGGCCGTTTGCTGAACCTCGGCAACGCAACGGGCCACCCGTCCTTCGTGATGTCCGCCTCCTTCACGAACCAGGTTCTGGCCCAGATCGAACTTTGGACCAAGAATGACGAGTACGAGAACGACGTCTACATTCTGCCAAAGCATCTTGATGAGAAGGTTGCCCGCCTGCACCTCGAAAAGATCGGTGCGAAGTTGACCGAACTTGAGAAAGATCAGGCCGACTATATTGGAGTGACCGTCGAAGGCCCTTATAAGCCAGAGCACTACCGCTACTAAGACGGTGCGTACAATCAGAAGCCCGTCCCAGGACGCTGGGGCGGGCTTGTTTGTGCGTGCGTCATATTTTTCCGAAAGGTTTTCCCCACCCGTGCTTCCGGCAGGAATCCCGATTCTATATGTTTAAACGAATCAGTGCGTCTTGTTTGCGTCCGCGGCCAAGATCGCGCCTGCCGGAACCACACTTGCCGGGGGTGGCAAGTCGTAGAGGGGATGCGTTTATGTCGAAAACGACGGGGACAGGCGCTGCTCTGCAACGTTTGACGGCACGGGCCGACAAATGGTTGGCTGCCACCGCTCTATCTCCGCTCGTTCTTCTTTTGCCGCGGGCGGCCTCGGCCCAGAGTGACACCACCACCCCAGGGTTGTCATCGGAGGCGTCGTCGACAGTCGGGGCGGAAAACCCTCTTTCGACCATCATATCCAGCCTAAATCTTGAGGCGACCAACATCGTCACCACCTCGGTTTTCCTTGGCGCCACCATGTTTGCCCTTTTTGCGGCGCTTGTGGTGGTGCGTGAACGTGGCCGCGCGGTGCGTGAAGCAGAACTTCTCAAAGACCAGCTCGCCGATCTGCGGGCCGCCAATGAGCAAGCGTCCGCCCTTATAGATCTGGAAGATCAGCGGCTGGTGCTTTGGCGTGACGACGCTGCCGCTCCCGTAATTATGGGTGATTTGCCTGCCGCTACCGGTCTGCCCCTCGATAGGAGCAAGTTTCTCGGCTTCGGCCTGTGGCTCATGCCCGAGAGCGCATCTTCCATTGATTTTGCCATAGACCGTTTGCGCCAGAAAGCTGAGGGCTTTGATCTATCCCTTCGCACCGTCACCGGCGCGTTTCTGGAGGCGCGGGGGCGTACATCTGGCGGGTCCGCGTTCGTGCGGTTTACCGATTTGACCGGCGACCGAGCTATGCTGGCCTCGCTGGAAGCCGATCACCGTCAATTGTCCGCCACGCTTGAGACGGTGCAAACCCTGATCCAACAGATCGACATGCCGGCCTGGGTGCGCAGCAAGGACGGCCATTTGAGCTGGGCCAACGATGCTTACCTGCAGGCCGTGGACGCCCAGAGCGTTGATGACGTCACCACTCGGCAGATCGAGTTACTGGCAACGGAAGACCGGAGCAAAGCCTCGCAACAGGTGAACGAAAACGGCGTTTACCGCGAGCGTCTGACTTCCATCATGGGTGGCCAAAGACGCCGGGTCGATGTGACGGAAGCCATGGCCCAGGACGGCTTTGCCGGATTGGCCGTGGACGTGACCGAAGCCGAAGAGGCACGGGCGCAAATGGAGCGCCAGCGCAGCGCCCACGACCAGACGCTGGACCAGATTTCCTCCGCCGTGGCGCATTTCGATGTGGCCCGCACCCTGACCACCTACAATGAAGCCTTTGCCAGCATGTGGGGCCTGCCGCATGACATGCTCGACAGCCAGCCCACCCATGACGGGATCATGGAGCGGATGCGCAACGACAAGACACTGTTCGAGCCCCGGGACTGGCCGCAATGGAAGGAAGAGTTTCTTGCGGTTTACGATGGCACCGAGCCCTTCGAGACCTTGATGCATTTGCCTGATGGACGGACAGTTCACGCGATCGCCACCCCTCAACGCGGCGGCAACGTCACTTGGGTGTTCGAAAACCTGACTGACAAATTGGCCCTCGAAGGCCAGTTGAGCACGCTGACCCGCGTGCAGGGTGAAACGCTGGAACATTTGGCCGAGGGTGTGGCTGTGTTTGGAGGCGATGGACGGTTGGTGCTGTCCAACACCGCTTTTGGCAGCATGTGGGGCCTCGAAGACGAGAACCGTGCGGCGGGGACCCATATCTCCCAACTTGCCGAACATGTTGCCGATGGTGGTGTGGACAATCAGTCATGGCTGGCGCTGGCAAGCGAAATCACGGCTCTGCGGGACCGCCGCGAAGGTTCGCAACGACAGATCGTCCTTGAGCGTACTGCTGAAGATGGCTCCGCGCTTGCCCAGCAGATTTATCATTGCGTGGTGGTGCCACTGCCTGATGCGCAAACCATGCTCACCTTCGTCAACGTGACTGACAGCGTGAATGTTGCCCACGCTCTGACTGAGCGCAACGAAGCGCTGGAAGCGGCGGAAGTGCTCAAGAATGCCTTCGTGGCCAATATGAGTTATGAGCTGCGTACGTTGCTCACCTCCATTCGCGGTTTTACAGAGGTGCTCCTGTCCCAGGCGCTCGGACCGCTGAATGAGCGGCAATTGGAATATATGTCGGACGTGCACATGTCGTCGGGCAAGCTGGAATTGATCGTCGACTCCATGCTCGATCTGGCTTCCATCGACGCCGGATTGCTGGAGCTGGATGTCCAATGCATGCCACTTGCCCCCGTTTGCGGCGCACTGTCTCAGCGCTTCGCAAGTCAGCTCGCCGAAAGCGATCTGAACCTAATTTGCACCATAGGCGACGTCGATGTGGTGGCTGATCCCCAGCGTTTGCAGCAAGTGCTTGATCAAGTTGTCAGCAACGCCATCCGCTATTCCCCCAAGGGGGGCGAAATCCGTCTCACCGCAAGTCAGACGCCTGATCATACGATTGTGGTGATTGAAGATGATGGCCCTGGCATTCCCGATGACTTTGCGATGCAGGCTTTCTCCCGTTTCGAGGGGCGCAACACTGAGACGGCCCGCAAAGGCGCTGGACTTGGCCTGGCCCTGGTCAACGGCTTGATGGAATTGCATGGCGGGGATGTGCAATTGACCAGCAGCTCGGCTGGTGCCGAAAACGGGCGCGGCGGCACACGCATTGCATGCTCTTTTCCCCATCAGCCGCCGAGCGCAGTTGGCACGACGGCGCCTCTGCAACTGGCCGCCAGTTGACGTGACACCTGTTCCGCTGGCCTTTGACCTTGCTGATCAGGCAGCCACCGAGCGGTCGGCCCAAGACCTGGCCATGGCGATTGCGCCGGGGGATTTCGTCTATCTTGTGGGTGATTTGGGGGCCGGTAAGACGACGTTTGCGCGTGCGCTTTTGCGGGCCTTGGCCGACGATCCAGACTATGAGGTGCCAAGCCCCACCTTTACGCTGGTGCAGGCTTACAACGAACTGCCCGTGCCAATTCTGCACGCGGATTTATACCGAGTCAGCGACCCCGAAGAGGTGGTTGAGTTAGGGTTCGACGAGGCGAGCCAAACCCATGCTGTTCTGATTGAATGGCCGGAAAACGGCGTTGGGGAAATTCCGGCACCCGGCCTCACGGTAACCCTGACCGGCGGCGAAACAGACCATCGACATGCGCAGTTAGCTTTCACTGACGAGACCTTTGCCAGACGCTGGCAACGCTCCGCCAGCATCCGCACTTTCATAGGCCGGTTCAGCCCGCCTGCCAGCCGCGCCCGCCTGCTTGGCGACGCATCTGCCCGCACCTATGAGATCGTGCGCAGCGGAGGCGAGCGGCTGGTGCTGATGAACGATCCAGCCCTGCCGCACACGCCGGAAACCCAGCCGTTCCGCGATTATGCAAACGCCTTCCATTTGGCGACTGACGTTCGGCCGTTCGTGGCAATAGGTCGGGCGCTGGCCGAGTACGGCTTCTGCGCGCCGACGCTCATCGCCTCCGACATTGACGCCGGGCTTTTGCTTCTGTCACATCTCGGCGACGGGCGGATCGTCGACGGTGAGGGCGAACCGGTGGCAGACCGCTATATTGCCGCCGCACAATGCCTGGCAGATTTGCATGCACGGTCGTGGCCTCTTGAGGTGCCGGTTACAGATGAGGCACGTCACACAATTCCGCGCTTTGACGCTGGAGCCATGCGAGTGGGACTGTCGCTCCTACCGGACTGGTGGGGACGAGAAAATGCGCTGTCTGGCGCTGAGGTCGAGGCGCTGTATGAATTATGGGCGCCGATCTTCGACGGCTTTCAGCAGGGCTATGATGATCTTGTGCTGCGCGATTTCCACTCTCCGAACATCATCTGGCAACCCGATGCGGAAGGAATTGACCGCATCGGTCTGATAGACTTCCAGGACGCGGTGATCGGACCGGGGGCCTATGATCTGGCGTCGGTCGTGCGCGATGCTCGCGTTACCGTGCCCGAAGGCCTGCAAGATGAAATGCTCGCGGCCTATTGCGCGCGGGCGGCCCAATTGCAGCCCAATTTTAACGAGGCAAAACTCCGCCGCGATGTGGCGGCACTGGCCGCCTTCAGATCATCGCGGCTGTTGGGCCTGTGGGTGCGCCTGGATTTGCGCGATGGCAAACCCAATTATCGAGGGCATGAAGCCAGAACCAAGACCTATCTTTCCCAATCATTGGCCCACCCGGATCTGGCCGATCTGCAAGATTGGTATGTGCGCAACGGAGTGCTGACCCCCGAAGTGTTGAAGTCAGGATTGGCAAATGGTTGACCCCATCACCCACGCCATGGTGCTGGCCGCGGGCCTGGGGACGCGCATGCGGCCCATCACAAACACAATTCCAAAACCGTTGGTGAAGGTGGGTGGCCGGGCGATCCTGGATCGAAATATTGATCATCTTCACGCCCATGGCGTGCGGGACGTGGTGGTGAACGGCCACCATCTCATGCCCAAAATGCAGGCGCACCTTCAAGCGCATAACGACCCGCAACTGGTGTTTAGCCCTGAGCCGGAACTGCTCGACCAGGGTGGCGGCATTCGCGCTGCATTACCTCATCTTGGGGACGGCGACTTCTTCATCCTCAACGGTGATGCCTTTTGGATTAACGGCGAAAGCAGCCGCGCTCTCGCTTCCTTGGAGGGCGCCTGGGACCCGGCAAGAATGGACTTTTTATTGCTCCTCGCGGCCGCAGAACGCGCCACCGGATATGATGGCGCTGGTGATTTTTTGCGGCGCGGAGACGGCCAGCTCGAGTTTCGCGGTGACGCCGCCTCAGCGCCATTTGTTTACACTGGTGCAGCCATCTTCTCGCGCGCGATCATGGAAAAGCAGACCGAACGCGTTTTCCCTCTTGTGCCGCTTTTCAAACAGGCCGCTGCATGCGGCCGGCTACATGGTGTCCCTTTGGCCGGCCATTGGTTTCACATCGGCACCCCGCCTGCGATAGAGCAGGCCGAAAACGCGATGTGTCGCCTTGGTCTGGCGGGCCTATGAGTGAGCAAAACACACCGGTGCGTAGCCGTACCAAGCGTGCAAATGTGTTGAATGTGCCGCCGGGGGTGGCGTTCCTTCCAGCACTTGCTGACGCCCTGCTGGATGGGCGCCTGATATCCGATTGGAAATTCAACTCACCCCTCGACCTGGCAGGCGTAACGATTTTTTTACCCACCCGCCGTGCCGCCCGGACGCTTTCGGATGTGCTGCGCGAGCGCATTGGCGGCACGGTGCTGATGCCGTCCATCCGACCTTTGGGCGATGTGCAGGACGAACTTGCCATGCTGGGGGGTGACGCATCTGGCGATGGCCTGCGCCCCTTGAAATTGGATCCGGTAATGCCTGCAATGGAGCGCCGGCTGCTGCTGACCGAACTGGTGCTGACATGGCGCCGGGCGCAGGCGCAACGGGAACTGGAGACCAAGGCGGAGGGCGCGCTGGAGATCCCGGCCTCCCCCGCCGATGCCGCCGGTCTTGCGGCGGATCTTGCAGCGCTCATGGATCAGGTCGCCACTGAAGAAGTGAGTTGGGACGGCTTGGCCGGTTTGGTGCCGGACAGTCATGAATTCACCGAATGGTGGGACATCACAACGCGGTTTTTGTCCATCGCAATTGAGGTCTGGCCCACGATCCTCGCAACGCGGGGCATGACCGACCCCGCGGACCATCGCCGCCGCGCGCTGGAACACCAAACGGCTCTTTACGCGCGGTTTCCCGAGGCGGCGGGCCCGGTAATCGCCGCAGGTTCCACAGGTTCGATCCCTGCAACGGCCCGGCTGTTGCGCGCCGTATCGGAATTGCCGCAGGGCGCTGTTGTGCTGCCGGGCCTAGACCGGCATTTGGAGCCATCTGCCTGGTCCCGCATCGGACGGTTGGGCGCGCCGATGAGCGAGCCCGGTCACCCGCAATACGCCCTGCGTACCCTGCTGTCTGATGATCCCAATGACACAAATCGGTCCATCGTGGCCGATGCCGCCACAAGCCTCCCCATAACCCGGGCCAGTCTGCGCGGCGCGAACCTTAAGGAGCCGGAAAGCGTCCTGTTGGCCCGCGAGCATATGGTCAGCGAGCTTATGCGTCCTGCCAACTCAACGGAACGCTGGCTGGTGCGTACAGAAGCCGAAGAAGAGGAGCTGGATGCCCCCGACTATGGCATGGCTGTACAGGGTCTGGCTCTTTTGGAAGCACCCGACAGCAATACCGAAGCCCTGGCCATCGCCATTGCCATGCGCGAAACCGTGGCCAGTCCCGGCAAGACCGCTGCCCTTGTGACCCCGGATCGAACACTGGCCCGCCGGGTGCGCGCGGCGCTTCGCCGGTTCGACATTGAGGTGGATGACAGCGCCGGCCGCGGTCTCTTTGAGTTTCCCCAAGGCAGCCTGCTGCGTCTTGTGCTCGACTGGGCTTTGGGCGGAGACGATGATCGCCGCTTGGTGGCCGCAGCACTGCTCAAGCACCCCATGTGCAATCTGGGCTTTGCGCCAGAGGTCGCCCGTGCGCGGGCCCGCACGATTGAAATCGTGGCCTTGCGCGGAAATTACGAAGCGCCGACGGTTGGCGAGTTCGGTAACTTTGTCGGTGAAGCCTGCCTGCGGGAAGCGCCTCACCATGCCCATGCGGCCCTCAAGCGCGCTTTGGATGAGACCAACATTTCCGCCGCCGAGGGCGCATGTGAATTGGCCCACGCCCTCGACGCCGCCACTGCAAGGTTGCGTGGTGCCTGCGCCGCGCCAACCTGTCCGGTGCACGAATGGGCGGCGGCAACTGTCGAAGCGTTGGAAGCTGTTGCAAAAATCAACACTGCGCAATTCGGGGATCTTTATGACGATCCGGCAGGCGAGGCGTTGGCCAGCGCCTTGCGTGGATTGACCACCAGCAACGGTGCCGGTGACGGTGGAGCCATGCGGGTGAGCGGCACGGAATGGCCGCGCCTGCTGATCACCCTGCTTGAAGGCACCGCCGTGCGGCCCAGACGTCAGCACCATCCTCGTCTGCACATTCTGGGGCCGCTGGAAGCGCGGCTATTGCATTTCGACCGCGTCATCTTGGGCGGCATGAATGAGGGAACGTGGCCCGCCCAATCGCGCAATGACCCATTTCTGTCCCGCACCATGAAGTCAGACTTCGGCCTCGAACCGCCTGAGCGCCGCATCGGCCAGTCGGCCCATGATGTGTCCATGTTGCTGGGTGCGCCCAATGTGCTGCTGAGCCGCGCCCTGCGGGTGGAAAATGCCCCCACCGTCGCCAGCCGCTGGTTGCAGCGTATGGAAGCCGTGGTCGGCACAGACAATTTTCAGACCGTCCGTGGGGCGGGGCAAAACTACGTTAGCTGGGCCGCCAGTTTTGATGCGCCATCCGGCCCCCCACAACCTTGCGCTCCGCCTGCACCTAAGCCGAACTCCGCCATTCGGCCCAAAGCGTTTCGTTTCACCGATGTGGAGCGTTTGATCCGTGATCCCTACTCTTTGTACGCGCGGTCGATCCTGAAACTGTCAAAATTCGACCCGCTCATCATCGAACCCAGCCGCGCCGATGAAGGCATCATTCTGCATGACGTATTTGCCGGTTGGATCACGGGCGGGGGTGACCCGCAATCGCCCGGAGCCCTGGACACGCTGCGCGCGCTGGCCCACTCGCACTTCGATGAGCTGCGCCTTGGTCTGGACATGCGGGCATTTTGGGAGCCGCGCTTTGAGCGCATCGCCAAGGCATTCCTCAACTGGCAGCCCGGCTATGATGAACAATTGGCGCGCTCGTTGACGGAGGTGAATGGCGAATGGCCGATTGACGGCGAGCACAAGCTCTATGGCCGCGCC
>JBCDIB010000032.1:0-13074 GCA_038749385.1 Pseudomonadota bacterium
AAGCGACTGGATCGAGAACATTGCCCACGCTCTTGGACATCTTCTCGCCCTTGTTCATCAGAAAGCCGTGGCCGAACACACGTTTGGGCAGTGGCAGACCAGCGGACATAAGGAATGCAGGCCAATAGATTGCATGGAAGCGCACAATGTCCTTGCCAATCACATGCACATCCGCTGGCCAATATTGCCAGCGTGGATCG
Organism: Pseudomonadota bacterium; assembly: GCA_038749385.1. GTDB lineage: Bacteria > Pseudomonadota > Alphaproteobacteria > Rhizobiales > Rhizobiaceae > JBCBXA01. The sequence goes on from JBCDIB010000032.1 coordinate 201, forward strand.
CTTTCGTCCGGAAAGCCAAGCGCAGTCAGATAGTTGGTCAGTGCGTCGACCCAAACATACATGACGTGCGCTTCGTCGCCGGGCACTTTGATGCCCCAGTCAAACGTGGTGCGGCTGACTGACAGATCGCGCAGACCGCCCCGCACAAAATTCATCACTTCATTGCGGCGCTCATTGGGGCCGATAAAATCCGGATGGGTTTCGTACAGCTCGATGAGCTTGTCTTCATAGGCGGACAGGCGAAATAGATAATTCTCTTCTTCTTGCCATTCCACCGGCGTGCCCTGTGGACCAATGCGCACACCGTCATCATTCACGGTCGTTTCGTCTTCGTCGTAATAGGCCTCGTCGCGCAGCGAGTACCAGCCTGCATAGCTGTCTTTATAGATGTCGCCAGCGTCCGCCATGCGCTTCCAGATGGCTTTACTGGCCTCGTGATGACGCTCTTCAGTGGTGCGGATAAAATCGTCATGGCTGCCGCCCAATGCCGCAGCCATAGCTTGAAATTCCGCTGCATTCCGGTCCGCCAGTTCACGCACCTCTATGCCTTCATCGCGAGCCGTTTTCAGCATTTTGATGCCATGTTCGTCCGTACCCGTCAAAAACCGGACATCGTAGCCATCCAGCCGCTTAAAACGCGCCAGCGCGTCTGTTGCGATCAATTCGTAGCCATGGCCAATGTGCGGGCGGCCATTCGGATACGAGATGGCAGTCGTTATGTAGAAGCGCGGTTGTGACAAAGCGAAACTCGAGGCGGGCAAGAGGTAAAATGTAGCCTGTGAAGCTAATATGGGTCAGGCCCGCTCTTAGGCGATAAGCCACCGGCCCTCAACCGCACAACAGTGCTTATCCGTTCATGGCCTTACTGGGTGTGGTGCGATACCAATCATCAAACGCGTTCAGCAAAAATTGCCGCTTGTCGAGGTTTAGACCAAGCGTCTCATCCATCGACTGGCCGAACCGCTCAGAGAAAAGTGTCATATCATGCGCTTGGTTCAACTGTCCTGCGGCAATTGCCCGGCGCACCGCATCGGATATCTCGTCCCGCCACACGGAAACAAGCAGCTGAAATTTCGCCTCCGCATCTCGCGTTTGAAATGATGCCGCCAGCGGGTGGATATTCGACCAATCGGGCAAAGGGGCAGCCAAAATTGCCTTTAGAGCGGTAGCAAGGTCCAAACCGCCACCATCGAGCAGGGCAAGTGCGCGACCGGGTGCTCCACCTGATAGGGCTGCCGCCTGCCGAATTTCGTCAGGATTTGCCATGCTATCGGGCAGAGCCTGTACCACCTCAACAACTTGCCGTTCGGAGAGTGGCTTGAGCGGCAGAACCCGGCAACGAGAGCGGATCGTTGGCAGCAACCGCCCGGGACGGTGCGATATCAGCAACAGAATCGTATTTGCCGGCGGTTCTTCCAGGTTTTTCAGTAACGCATTGGCCGCACTGGCATTCATTTCGTCAGCGCTGTCGACGATGGCCACACGCCAGCCGCCCTCGCCCGCCGTGGTGCCAAAGAAGCTATTGAGTTTGCGGATCACATCTACGGTCAGTTCGGTCTTGCGGCGGTTACCCGAAGCATCCATGCCGCGCTCAAGCACCAACAGATTTGGATGGGCTTCACCCGCTATCTTGCGTGCTGTTGCTTCCTGCATGGTGTGGTCCAGCACGCCGCGGCTCGCACCCACTAAAGCACTGCCATCTGAGGCGACACCCGAGATGAGATAGCGCGCCAGCCGGAACGCAAGGGTCGCTTTGCCAATGCCTTCAGGGCCGGTGATCAACCACCCATGGTGAAGTTTGCCAGACCGCACCGCCGCTTCAAACCCAGCTATGGCTGGTCCATGGCCCACCATCACATCATGCGTGCCTGGGCCGGTTCCGTCGCTCAGGCTCACAGTGTTTCCTCGCTGGCCATTAAATCCGCCACGGCTTGATCCAGCCTTGCCATGGCATCATCGCCAGACTTTTTGGCGGGCGGCAATAGTCTGTCGGCCACTGTGGCCCACACACGGTCTGCGACAATATCAGGGTCCCCTGTCGCGTCCACGAGCACACATCGTTCGGGATATTTATCTGGCAGTTCGCGAAAGGCTTGCCGGCGCTTGGCTTGAATGTTGAGCGCTTCTTTCTCGAACCGGTCAGCCTTGCCAGCGCCTCGCCGCACGCCGGCACGATCCATCGCAGTTTTAGCGTCAATATCGAGCACAATGGTCAGGTTTGGTACGGTCTTGCCCACCGCGATTTGCTCCAGACCCAGCACGGTTTCAGGGTCCAAGTCTCCAGATACACCCTGATAGACGCGGGTGGAGTCCATAAACCGGTCGCAAATAACGGTCTTTCCAGCCTTCAAAGCGGGCGCGATGAGAGTTTCGATATGATCCGCCCGAGCCATGTTGAATAAGACGGCCTCTGCAAACGGACCGTACTCTTCCGCAGCGCCGGACAGGATCAATTCGCGCAACTGCTCGGCACGGGGCGAACCGCCGGGCTCGCGGCTGACGACAACCTCAATTCCAGTTTCAGCTTCCAGAAGTTCGGCAAGCGTTGCTATCTGGGTGGTTTTACCCACGCCTTCACCGCCTTCGAATGTAATGAAAAGTCCCGCCAAACCTGTGCCCTATAGATCGGAGCAAGTTGCGTGGCCGAGGTGCCTCAGCCACTCTCTACGTGCTCCTAGAATTCGATCCAGCCCAGCGCTAGCTCTTCCAGCGCGTCCAGTGCGCGGCGCTGTAGGCCACCTTGTGCAACATCATTGGCGGCAAACAAAGGCACTTGCTGGCTCAATTTTTCTTCAATGAAGACCTGTAGCTCTGCCACCTGCGTACCTGCCTCAACCGGTGGCAGCAATGGCCCCTCATAGACAATGCGGGCTCTCACTCTGTCAGTGCTGCCTATCGGGGTGAATATGACCAACGGGCCTTTGGACGTCAGATCCACGGTGCGCGTTTCGCCGCCATAGACTCTAGCGCCGCCAATCACCTCGCCTTCGGGCAGAATCTCGCGTTTATCGAAGGCCCGCGCGCCCCAATCGAGAATTTTTCGGGCTTCTTCTGCACGTTCGCGGGTCGATGACATGCCGGATAGAACGGCGACCAGCCTTTGCCCGCCGCGGTCTGCCGACGCGACAATTCCATAGCCGCTTTCTTCGGTGAAGCCGGTCTTCATCCCATCCGCACCAATGTTCATGCGCAAGAGCGGATTGCGATTGCGCTGGTTGATATTGTTCCACTCAAACGCTTCTTCTGAATAGATAGCGTAGTAGCGCGGGTAGGATTGGATGATGTGAATTGCCAGCTGAGCCAGCTCCCGCGCAGTCACACGCTGTGCAGCGTCCGGTAAGCCGGTGGAGTTCGAGAATACCGAATTGCGGAGTCCGAGAGCTCGCGCGCGTTCCGTCATAAGATTGGCAAATGCACGCTCGGAGACGGCCATACCCTCTGCCAGCGCTATGGCCGCGTCATTGCCCGATTGAACGATGACGCCACGCATCAGGTCTTCAATGGCAACTTCGGAGTCTAGTTCCGCGAACATGGTTGAGCCGCCGGACACAGCGCCACCGGTGCGCCAAGCGTTTTCAGAGATGCGGAACGTGTCCTGCAGTTGCAGACTGCCATCGGACAAGGCGTTGAACACGACTTCCATAGTCATGATCTTTGCCATAGAGGCCGGAGGAAATATCGTATCAGCTTCTTTCTGGAAGAGGACGGAGCCGGTTTCAGCATCCATGAGGATGGCGGTTTTAGCGCGAGTTTCGAACAATTGCGCGTTGGCGGACCCGGCGAACGCCAACGAAGCCAAAAGCGTGAAAGCCGCAACGAGCATCCGCCCCGCGTAGGTGAAGTGTCTCATATCTGTCCCTGCCCTAACCGCCGCCTGCGTTTATAAAAGCACAGGCTATCTGCAGGTTCCAGACAATCAGGAACCGGAGGACGGGAGCTAGCGCGGGATCAGAAGTGCGTTGATCGCTTGCTCACCCGCCTGCGGAGCTGCGTGGGCGTCTAGGATGCGCGACGGCGCGTAGCCGACTGCTTGGGTCTTGGTCCCAAAGCTGGGCAGGCGCATCGGCTTGCCATCTGCCTTTGTCACCGCTGGTGCATCTCCGGCAATGCGCTTTGTGACGGGTTTAACGGACCCGGTTGGCCCCACTTTGCCCGGCGCAGCTATGATTGCACCCGGACGGGGCACGTTAAAGCCTCCGGAAGCCTTTCGTCTTGTGGGCGCCGCAGCAACCATAACCGTTGGTTCAGCAACTGGCACGATGCCCGGCAAGGTACTTGGTGCGCTACCGCCATTGGTGCGGATTGACGCTTCAAGATAGGGCACGTCCTGGGCGTCCAGCGGAGCGCGGCCGATATATTCCACTTTCACTTGGGCTGTGCCGGCTTGTTTGAAGTCCAACACGTCGGCTGTGCGTGATGACAGGTCGATCAGACGATTATGAGCATACGGGCCCCGGTCATTCACCCGCACAATGGCAGAATGTCCGTTTTTGGTATTGGTCACGCGCGCATAGCTTGGCAGTGGGAAAGTGGGATGCGCAGCAGAAAGTGAATATTGATCGTAGATCTCTCCATTGGCCGTGAGCCGACCGTGGAAATTCGGACCGTACCAGGACGCGGTGCCGGTGCGCACATAGCCCGTCGCCTCCTTGGGCGTGTACCATTTTCCGCGAATTTTGTAGGGCTTGCCGAGCGAAACAAACCCACCACCCCGTTTCACGCGCTTTGAGCTGGTAAGCCGTGGGCTTGCCGCCACTCCGTAAGCCTTGCTCGAAAACTTGGTCTTGTTGTTTATCTCGGCCTTGGGGCCGGTGCTAACGGTCTTGGTGGAAGAGCTGCAACCAGCAAGCAAAGCTGCCGCTGTGATGACGGCTAGCAAACCGCCTTTTCCACGCACACTGCAAACATTCTTGCGCAACATATCCAGTCCCAAATGGCCCCTATGGCTGGTCATACCGCCAGCCTACCCCCGCCGGTTCGATTGGGCGGATAACTTTAGCCTGATAATACGATTTCTCGCTTCGCACCTATAGCGTAACTCAAATATGATTCCAAAAGGGGCAATGGCGTGGTTGCCGCGCATGTACATGCTTTTGTGGTTTACAACTGCTTTCAACGCCCTCACCAGCCGGTTGGCGAGCGTGCATTAGCTAGGCGCGCAGAGCCGCCGTAAACTGCTGGTAAGCCAATATGTCAGACGCTTCCTGCGGTCGGCCATACAGATAGCCCTGCGCTTCAATGCAGCCCAGTTCCAGCAATCTGTTGGCGTGGTCTTCCGTTTCTATACCTTCGGCTATCAGGCGAGTTCCAAGACCATTGGCCAAAGTGATTACCGATTTCACCACTGCCATATTGCGGCTGTCTTCAAGCATTGACCGAACAAAAGACTGGTCAATTTTTATCTTGTCGATTGGAAAGCTGGCCAGATAGCCGAACGAAGAATAGCCCGTACCAAAATCGTCCAAGGCGATTTTGACACCCAGATCACGCACGGCCTGCATTTTCTCAAGCAGCTCATCGGACGTGTCGAGGAAGCCGGACTCTGTCAGCTCAATGTGCAGGCGCTCGGCGGGTAGGCCGGAAAAGCCCAAGGCCAGCTCCACATCCCGGCGCAGATCGCTGCGCAGGAATTGCAGCGGCGCAACATTCACGGCCACGGTAATGTCGTCTGGCCAATTCATCGCATCATGGCAGGCGGTTTGAAGCACCCACCGGCCAAGTTCCTCAATGTAACCGTTCGCTTCCGCTATCTCTACAAACACGGCTGGAGACACACGCCCAAGCTCCGCGTGGTCCCAACGCACCAGGGCTTCCACGCCAAGAAGCTTGCGGGTGCGCATATCGACTTGCGGTTGGTACAGGACCTTGATCTGATTCTGATCCAGTGCCCGCCAGAGATCGGCTTCCAGCCGGCTGTTTGAAAGCTGACGCTCAAGAAAAGCGGGTTGAAACGCCACCGTGGTGGAGCCATTGGTCCGCCGGGCTTCGTCCAGCGCCATTTCGGCGTGGACAAGGGCCTTACCAGCTGGCTCGTCCACTAAATTCACCTTGTGGCCAAGTCGCACCCCTACCCGTCCCGTTGGGCGCGCATTGACCGCCGCCTCATGCGCGCTGGTCTGGAAACGCTCGTTCATGACCTGGCTGATCTTCTTCACAAGCGCATGAACATCGGTCGCCGGGTCGCTGATCTCAGTGGCCAGTGCGAAGCTGTCACCGCCCAGATGACCTACGATGCTGTTGGGAGCGCAAGCGTGCAGACGCTCGGCTGCCATTCGCAAAACCTCATCAGCCGCCTCCCTGCCCAGCACCGAGTTGAGCTGTTTAAATCTGTGCAGATTGATGGCCACAAAAATGCGCGGCGCGGCAAGCTCGCCCGCCGCTTCGAGAAACGCCCGCCGCCGCAGGCTGTCAGTCAATTCGTCATGGTCGGACAGGTACCGAATGCGATCTGTTTGCTGCCGTTCCTTGGTTATTTCCCGGGCTGTGAGAGTGACGACGAGATATTGCTTGTTCTTGCCCGACACGTCTTCGTGCCAAGCCGACTTTACGATGAACTCCACCCAGCGTTCGCGCCGACCGGGCAGGCGCACCGCGAGCCAATTATTACTTCCAATGGTATCGGGGCTGGAGGTTTCAGCCGTTTCAATGCACTCCCGCAGCGCACCCGTTATGCTCTCACCAAGGGTTGGTTCTCGCAAAACGTCTTCCGTCGTTGCCAAATCAGGCCATAGAGTGTCTGCGGCGCGGCTGGTTTTTAGCAAAGTGCCATCGCTGCGGAGCACAACTATGGCGTTCGTGCTGTCAGTGACGATCCTCTCAACGATGCGTCCAAGGTTTCTCTGGTCCCTGCGCGTTTGTGAGAGCAGCCACCGGCGGGTCGCGTTCTCCGAGAACACATGGATCGCCATAGTGCTGAAAATGAAAACCTGGGCCGCGCCAGACGGCAGCAGCGTGGATTTTTCGATGTAGAGCCAAAAGCCAATTACTTCGGTTGTCGCACCAATGGCAATGAACGCGCAAATGCGTAGCGCAAATGTCAGCTTCGAACGGCTCGATAAAATGAGCAGAGCCAAAAATGCCGCTATCGCAACCGCCGGGCTTGCATCCAACCATGCTAGCTCCTTGCCCTGAATGAGGCTCTCAGCGGCCAAAACCTGAAACATTGGGCCGGAGATCTGGCCGTGAACAGGAACGACATAGGTATCGCGAAGCTCTACGGCTTCCGCGCCTATGACGACCTGCTTGTCCTGAAAAATATCAGCCGGGAAATTGCCAGCCAAAAGATCGCTGAACGACACATACGGCACGGAAGCGGGATCGATTGACATATTGACCGAGAAAGTCGTGCCGCTGCTGCCACTGGCGGCTGCCAGAAGCGTTGCAGCTGATTCCAGCGGCTCGCCATCCACGACGAGACCGAAGTGATATTGCCGGGCAACACCGTCTGCATCGGGAATGACGTTCACCAACGCGTCCCAGGCAACGTCCCGAAACATGGGTGCGGGGCGATTTAACCCAAGGCCACTGCCCTTTTGGTTGGTGTTGGTCTGCACAAATGAAGGCAGCAGTACAACGGCGTCGCTCATTTCCAACGCTTGCGCCAGTGCCATGTCTTCTTTTTGCGTTGAATGGGCGCTGAGATCCACGTCGATCAGAATATCTGTGACGCCCAAACCGTTGAGTTTGGTAAGGGCATTTGCATATTCAGACCGCGGCCACGGCCACACTGGGTTCGCGTCGAGGCTTCGTTTGTCGATGGCGACGAAGACCACGTCACCCGTTGCCTGAATGCTGTGATGCTTTGCTCTGAAATCCGAGAGTTCACGCTCGATTGGCCAAAAGGCGCCAATCGAATTCAGCCCGAGGGCTGCGGCAGCCACGACCGATAACATAAGGATGTGGCGCAGCACACTATTGAAGACCTGCGTGGGATTCACGACGTCACTACCGCGCTTAGGTGGGGGCTGCCGCTGAACTCAGTCACATGGGCCAACCAAGCTGATACGGGCAATTTGAAAGCTGAGATTCGTTCAGAAATTAATACACGCATGCCCTAACCCTCGGCCTCCCGACAAGAGAATATCGGGCTGGGGTAAAGCAAGCGTTTCGATTGTGCCGTAACCCAATGTCGAAGGTACTCGGCAATATGCTGGATGGAGAAGTGAAATTGTACCGAAGTTTGGCCTGGCAGAGAGGGAGGGATTCGAACCCCCGGAACGTTTCCGCTCAACGGTTTTCAAGACCGCCGCATTCGACCACTCTGCCACCTCTCCGTTGGGTTTCTATGGTTCAGCTGCGCGCAGGACGCAAGGGCGATCTGTCGGTAGCTGCGTTCAAATTGGCAGGAAAAAAGCCGATGAGCTTCCAATGGGCGGACGCTGGTGGATGTGCGGCGTAGTGCGCCTGCACATTGAAATCTGCTGTGATCTCGATATCTCGGAAGTATGGAACACGATACCGACATCCAGTCTCCCACTGTCGCCATCGTTGGCGGCGGCCTAACCGGCGGTCTGGCCGCACTTGGGTTCGCTCAGAAGGGCTGGCACACCGTCCACATAGCGCCCGCCCCTGCACACACTGACCGCCGCAGCACTGCGCTTTTGTCGCCATCGTTGGCGTTTCTTGAAGAGCTGGACCTGTTGACGGCCCTCGAAGGCAAAGGCGCGCCATTGCGTATCATGCGCCTTCTCGACGGCACGCGCCGATTGTTGCGCACACCGCCCACCGACTTTGTGGCCAGCGAAGCCGGATTGGATGCATTCGGCACCAATTTCCTGAATGCGGATATTCTGGATGCCATAACCGAAGCGTCGGCTGGTCTTGAAAATCTGGAACGTATTGACCGGCCTGCGGAGAGCGCCGACGTGGGTGCCCAGCCCTCTATAACTCTGTCCGACGGTACACAGATCAGGGCCGATCTGATTGTTGCCGGCGATGGCCGCAACTCCATCATCCGTCAGGCTGCCGGCATTGACGTGCGCAAATGGTCCTACCCTCAGGTGGCCATGGTCGGCGAGTTCACCCATTCGCGTGACCACGGCTTCGTCTCGACCGAGTTCCACACCACCAGTGGTCCCTTCACCACAGTGCCGATGCCGGGCAAAAGATCGAGTCTGGTCTGGGTCGCAGAGCCAACGGACGCTGATACGATCATGGCGCTCGATATGGATGCCGCTGCGCGCAAAATTGAGCGGCGTTTGCAGTCCTCCTTGGGCCGGGTTCAACTTGAGCGCCCACTGCAAGCCTTTCCGCTTGAAGGGATGATCGCAAAAAGCTTTGCCAGCCAGGGAGCGTTGCTCGTCGGTGAGGCCAGCCACGTTTTCCCCCCCATCGGCGCACAAGGTCTCAATCTTGGCATTCGTGATGTAAAGGATGCTCTCAACGCAGCGGGCAGCCCCCAAACCCTAAATCAAACGGACCGCGACTCAGTTTGTGCTGCGTTTAACAGGTCACGGGCCGCCGATGTGAGGCTTCGTACCGCCGGGGTGGACGCCCTTAACAGGTCACTTTTGACGGAAGCTCTGCCCGTACAATTGGCGCGGGGCGTCGGTCTTCATGCTCTGTCCAGCTCGTCATTGTTGCGTCGTGGAGCCATGGCGGTCGGCCTGGGTGCTCGTAAACGCCGCGCCTAATGGCCCCTAATTCGGCGGGAACAGATCCAGCGGCAGCACATCACCGCCAAACAAATACAGAATGAGCGGCACCGTCAAAAAACTGGCGATGGTGGACACCAGCATCACGCCCGACGCACCATCTTCCCAGGTCTTATATTGCTGCGCGATAATGAAAACGTTGGTGGCAGTTGGCAGGCACGCCATCAAAACTGCCGCTTGCACCCAGATGGGTTCAAAGTCGCCGATGATGCTGAGCAACAGCCAAACGAGCATTGGGTAAAATAGCAGCTTTACGAAAATCAGCAGTGCCGTGGGTGCGCTGAACGCAGTGAACGGCCGCAGGGCCAACGACACCCCCATGGCAAACAATGCGCACGGTGCCGCCGCTCCAGCGAGTAGATCCAGCAGCCGCTCAAGAGGCGTGGGAATCGCAAAACCAGAAGCGGAGATGGCCACCCCTACAAAACAGGCGACGATGAAGGGAAACGAAATCACCTTCCAAATTATGCCACCGGCGATTTGCCACCAAGTGCCTTTCAAACGTCCTGTCAGCGCCATGCCAAACGGTGCGATGAAGAAGTGCAAAGTGTTCTCAAACACCATAATAAGAGCCACGGGAATGAGACCTTTCGGGCCCAGCGCCGCCAATATGACCCCCGGCCCCAGATAACCAATATTGCCATAGGCCGCAGAAAGCCCTGCGATGATAGACCTTGGCGCGCTACCCTTGCCCAGATATCGGAAAATCAAAAAGCCCACGATAAATGTGAGCAAAGTCGCGTAAGTGGTGACCGCCACATAGTCGAAACGCGTCAAATCCTCGATGGGTGCCAATGCAACCAGCTTGATGAAAAGCGCCGGCAAGGCCGCATAGATGATGAAGATGTTCAGCCATTCCAGCCCGGCGAGGGATGCAGATTTGAATATCTTGCCGAACGCTATACCGATGGCGATGAGCCCAAAAAGCGGCACCGCAATATCTACGAGATTACCCAAGAAAACGCCCTGATCTTTAAGCCGGCCTCACACTACAGCGCCGTCACCATGGATGTTGATTAGCTGGCAGCCAATTTGATTTCCATGCGTTTATGCCAGGTTTTAGGACTTATCGGCCAAAGGCCTGTTCTGCATCTTGGCAGGCTGCCTTCAAGCGCTGTAATGTTCTAGCCTCAAGTCAGCTTAACCGCAGCGGTCACAGTAATGGTAAGCAAACATGCGAAATATGCGATCGGCAATGTGGTGCGGCACCGCAAGTTTGGCTTTCGCGGTGTTGTCTACGATGTTGATCCCGAATTTGACCATACCGACGAATGGTATGACGCCATTCCCGAGGAAATAAAGCCGCGCAAAGATCAGCCGTTCTACCACCTTTACGCAGTGCGCGAAGACACGGAGTTTATGGCATATGTGTCTGAACAGAATTTGGAGGCCGATGATAGCGGTAAGCCAGTGGCGCATCCGGCTGTGAATGAAGTCTTCGAAATTTTGGAAGACGGGCAATATCGCGAGCGGTCCACCGCATTTCATTAGCGGCCTGACAACACCACAGCAGCGTTGCAAACGCGCCTCCTAAACAAAAAAGGCCACCCGAGGGTGGCCTTTTGGTTTTTGATTTTCTTTAAGCGCTACTCGGACTTCGCAGCTTCCTGCGCTGCTTCAAGGGCTTTGCGAGCCTCTTCTGCTTTAGCGGCCAGCTCCTCTTGAAGCTTCTTCTGGTTCTCCAGCACGTCCTGCTGGTCGAGCGGTGGGCCGTCAAATGCGGCGGTGAAGCCGGTCAACGTCATGGGCACGGGGTTTGGCTGACGCTGGAAGTTGGTGGACGTCAACCGCAGTTCGCCCCCTCGTTTGAAGCTGGCAACCATTTCATTGGTCAATCGCATCTCAGCGACACAACGGTCAGGCACGCACACCACGTAGGGCAGTTTGGTGGCGGAGCCGCCATCAATTTGCAGGTCAATACCAGGCTGGATGCTGCGGCCGCTGGGCACTGAGACTTGCAGCAATTGGCCATCCTGGGGGCCGTCGATCAGAATCAACGCAACGCCGGTCACCAATTGGCCGGTGCTGGCTCGGCGCAGCTGCTGCACGGTGCAAATTTCGGTGTCAGCGTTTTTATTGCACGTCTTGAACCAGCCTTGTGGTGCCGCCTGCTGGGCAAAAGCCGGTGCGGCAGAAAAAGCGCCGGCGGCAAGCGCGGCTGCAATAAGTGTGCGAAGGGCCATTTGGGTATCCTTGAGGTATTTTCTTGAATGTCTGCGATCTGTCCTGCAGATCATGCTCTATAGTCCGGCGTGGAGCCATAAATTGTTCGGTGCGTCGCCATTAATCCAGCGATTGGGGCGATAAAACGACTGCCAGACCAATAGCTGGCTCTTGTGCTATTGCAAAGCCGCACCAGCCAATGGCTTTGCGCCATGGTTACGCCAGGCATACGGGTCGCACCATTGACGCTGCTCCATCGTGGCGGTCTGCTCAAGGTCAATCACTTGAGTCGCAGCTCAATAAGCAAAAGAGGGTTTCACATGCACCTTTTCGCCTCCGCCCGGACCGTTATATCCGCATCAGCCGTTGTGATGAGCATATTTGTTGGCGTGAACGCATCGCTGGCTGAACCTTCACACGGCCTCGCAATGCATGGCGAACCAGCGGTGCCAGCTGGTTTCACTCACCTGCCCTACGCCAATCCGGATGCTCCTAAAGGCGGTGAGATCGTTTATGGAGTGCGCGGCACCTTCGACAGCCTCAACCCGTTCATCGTCAAAAGCGCCACCACCAGCGCGCGCGGCATCTGGGATTCGGCCTACGGTCACACTGTACTTGAAAGCCTGATGTTCCGCAGCCGCGATGAAGGCTTCACACTCTACGGCCTGCTGGCAGAAACCGTGGAAGTGGATGACGACCGCACCTTCATCGAGTTCCAACTACGACCGGAGGCGAAGTTTTCTGATGGCAAGCCGGTGCGCCCCGAGGACGTGATCTTCACGATGAACCTGTTGGCTGAGAATGGTCGCCCAACCTACGCCAGCCGCATGGGCAAAGTTGAGAAGCTGGAACGGGTCGAACCAAATGGCGTGCGCTTCACCTTCAATGAAAAAGCCGATCGTGAATTGCCGTTGCTGATGGGCATGATCCCGATTTTCCCAGAGCATGCGACAGATGCCGAAACCTTCGACCAGACCACCCTCACTCCGCCAGTCGGCTCCGGTCCCTATTTGATTGAAGAAGTGAAGCCCAATGAGCGCATCGTTTATGTCAAGCGC
>JBCDIB010000033.1:0-12743 GCA_038749385.1 Pseudomonadota bacterium
CGCAGTATCAGCACCGAAGCGCTCGATAATATCATCCGGGTCCACGACATTTTTCTTGGACTTGGACATCTTCTCAATCGCGCCGATTTCGATCGCTGCACCAGACTGGGCGTGCACCGCCGTGCGGCCAGCCCCCTCGCCGCTAATTTTCACCTGGGCCGGCTCGATCCAACCGTCGGCATCCCGGTAGGTCTCGTGCACCACCATCCCCTGGGTGAAGAGTCCGGCGAAGGGCTCCTTCACATTCAGGTGGCCAGCTTTGCCCATCGCACGGGCAAAGAACCGGCTGTAGAGCAAGTGCAGAATCGCGTGTTCAATGCCGCCAATATACTGGTCCACGGCGAGCCAATCATTGGCGGCCTTGGTGGTGGGTACCTCGGCCTTCGGATCGGTGAACCGCGCGTAATACCAAGACGAGTCAACGAACGTATCCATTGTGTCCGTCTCACGCTTGGCCGGTCCGCCACACTCCGGGCAAATGCAATTGCGCCAGGTCGGGTGCCGGTCCAGCGGGTTGCCCGGCGTTTCGAAGTCCACATCCTCTGGCAGGACGATTGGCAAATTCTCTTTTTTCTCCGGCACCACACCACACGTGTCGCAATGGACCACCGGGATAGGGCAGCCCCAATATCGCTGGCGACTTATGCCCCAATCGCGCAGGCGGTATTGCACTTGTCCTTTGCCCAGATCTTGGGCCTCAGCCCAGTCGATCGTCGCATCAATGGCTTCCTGACCAGTGGCGATCTCCACCCCGGCAGGCTGGTCGATCCAGCGAACCTTTTCAGTTTTTGCAGGCACGAATGGCGCGTCCGCCACAAACGCGTCAGGCTCGGCGCTCTCATCGGTTGGCACAAATGTTGCGATGATAGGACAGCCATATTTACGCGCGAAATCATGGTCGCGCTGGTCATGGGCCGGGCAGCCAAAAATCGCGCCGGTGCCGTAATCCATCAAGATGAAGTTCGCGACATAAACCGGCAATGTCTCGCCCGGTTTGACTGGATGCTTGACCCGTAACCCGGTGTCGTGTCCCAGCTTTTCAGCCCGCTCCAACTCCTCGGCGGAGGTGCCGCTCTTACGAACGTCCACGGCGAACTTGGCCAATGCCTCATCGTCCTCGGCCAGCGCGACAGCCAGCGGATGCTCCGGCGCAATGGCCATGAAGCTCGCACCCGCCAACGTGTCGGGACGGGTTGTGTAAATGTCGAAACCGTCAAAACCCTTGGCTGGTGCCGTCAGCTCGAACTTCATCTGCAGGCCGCGGCTCTTGCCGATCCAGTTGGCCTGCATCGTGCGGACCTTTTCCGGCCAGCGTTCCAGTCCATCTAACGACTCCAACAAGTCCTCGGCAAAGTCCGTGATCTTGAAGAACCATTGGGTCAGCTCGCGCTGCTCGACCTCGGCCCCCGACCGCCAGCCCTTTCCGTCGATCACCTGCTCATTGGCGAGCACGGTCATGTCCACTGGATCCCAATTCACCCATGCGTTTTTACGGGTGATCAGGTCCTTATCGAGAAAGTCGAGGAACAGCGCCTGCTGCTGGGCATAATAATCGACGTCACACGTGGCGAATTCACGGGACCAATCAATGGCCAGTCCCATGCTTTTCAGCTGCCCGCGCATGGTGGCGATGTTCTCGTAGGTCCACTTGCCCGGATGGACCTTGTTCTTCATCGCCGCATTTTCGGCGGGCATGCCAAACGCGTCCCAACCCATGGGGTGCAGGACATTGTAACCCTGAGCCCGGCGGTAACGCGCCACCACATCGCCCATGGCGTAATTGCGCACGTGGCCCATATGGATGCGCCCCGACGGATAGGGAAACATCTCCAGGACATAATACTTCTCGCCCGGCGCGTCATTGTCCGTCTCGAACAATTTGTGCTCATCCCAAATGGCGCGCCATTTGGTTTCGGCAGCCTGATGGTCGTAGCGACGGCTTACATCATAGCCATCGCCGCCGGTTTTGGATGCAGGCGTTTCAGTTGGGTTGTGAGACATGTCGTGGCCTTGATTCTGCGCCTTGATTCTGCACCCGGTCCGCTTCACTTAAGCGTTCTATCAACGGGTCGAAAAGTCTGGCAAACGCTTGACCCATCTACCGCAAAGGGTCAACCGCTGGCCCGCCATGAGGGTCATCGCGTGTCAGACCATGAAGCTCTGAAAACCGTCGTAAGTGCTATCGCTGCAGCCGAAGCCAAATATGGGCGCAACACAGGTTCCGTGCAGCTGGTGGCCGTGTCCAAGCGCAAGGAAGAATCGGATATTCGCCCGGTTCTGTCTGCCGGTCAGCGCCTCTTCGGCGAGAACCGGGTGCAGGAAGCCATGGCCAAATGGCCGGCTTTGCGTGCCCACTATCCCGATATTGAGCTGCATCTCATAGGCCCGCTGCAGTCCAATAAGAGCGAAGAGGCGGTGGCCACGTTTGACGCCATCCAATCCGTTGACCGCGAAAAGATCGTCCGGACGCTGGCCGCCGCCATGCGCGACCAGGGCCGTGACCTGCCTTGTCTGGTGCAGGTGAACACCGGGCTGGAAGATCAGAAATCAGGCATAGACCCACGTCAGACAGGCGCATTTCTGGAGTTCTGCAAAGCCGAGGGCCTGACCATTGACGGGTTGATGTGCATTCCCCCGCAGGACGAAAACCCTGGGCCACACTTCGCCTTGATGCGGGATTTGGCTGAGGAGCATGCCCTGCCCATCCGCTCGATGGGCATGAGCGGAGACTATGAGACAGCCATACAGATGGGCGCGACCCACGTGCGTGTTGGCAGTGCGATCTTCGGGGCTCGGGATTAGGACACGCAATTCTTAAGAGACGCATCCTAACGTCGTCAGCCCGGTGCCTGTCACCGGGATCCATGCCTCAAATTTCCCAAAATGTCCGTAGATCACGGCGTCAGTCGATTTGAACCAAGGCGGTTATTCACTTGAAGCCCGAATGTCTCAGGCATGAATCCCGGCAACAAGTGCCGGGATGACGGTGAACTTATGCGCTGCTGGATAACGCGAAGCGACAGAAACTAAAGCGACTGCCCGGTCTTTTCCCAATCCTTCAGGAACGCATCGAGACCCTTATCCGTCAACGGGTGCTTCACGAGGCCTTTGATCGTGTCTGGCGGAATGGTGGACACATCAGCGCCGGCCAGCGCGCATTCCCGCACATGGTTGGCGGTGCGGATGGAGGCCGCCAGGATTTCCGTCTCAAAACCGTAATTGTCATAGATCTCGCGGATGTCTCGGATCAGCTCCATACCATCAATATTGATGTCGTCGAGGCGACCGATGAATGGCGAAATGTAAGTCGCGCCAGCCTTGGCCGCCAGCAACGCCTGATTGGCCGAGAAGCAAAGCGTGACGTTGGTTTTGTAGCCTTCCCCCGTCAAAGCCTTGCACGCTTTCAGGCCATCCATGGTCAGCGGCAGCTTGATGCACACATTGTCCGCGAGTGAGGCCAGATCCTTGCCCTGGGCGATCATCTCATCGGCTTCCATGGCCACCACTTCTGCCGACACCGGGCCTTCCACCATTTCGCAGATCTCGGCGATGACTTCCTTGAAGTCCCGGCCCGACTTCATAATGAGCGACGGGTTGGTGGTGACGCCATCGAGAAGGCCGGTGGCGTTGAGTTCCGCAATGGCGGTGGTGTCGGCGGTGTCGACGAAGAATTTCATATCATATGTCCTGCGTTGCGCGCCCAAAGGGTAACCGGAGGGTTATTCGGCGCGAGAATGATGGCTTGGACTTTTCTTTAGCGAACCGAATCCCCATCGTCACCCGTGATGACCCAGGATTCGGCCAACCCGATATGACGAGCACAGATTTGTTGGCAGATGCCGATCCCAATATCGTGCCACTATCTGTGCATCCGGTTCTGCTGCCCATCCCCACCGAGCAGGCCTACAGCTACAGCGCCCCCGCCGACTGGAACTTGCAACCCGGCGACATAGTGCGCGTACCACTGGGGCCACGCAAAGTGGCAGGCGTGGTGTGGCATGAGGGGTCAGACAAACCGGTTGACCCGGCCAAGCTACGGGAAATCGAGCACAAATTCCCGTGCCCGCCCGTGGGCCTCGACATGCTGGATTTCGTGGCCTGGGTGGCAAACTACACCCTCGCCAGCCCCGGGATGGTGATGCAAATGGTGCTGCGCGTGCCCGCCGCCTTCGACCCCGAACCGCCCATGCCCGCTATCATATATAATGGGGGCGAACCCGACCGGCTGACGGCGGCCCGTAGCAAGGTGCTGGAGCTCGCGCGGGAGACCTTCGACGCCTCATCCGGCAACAACCAGCCTCTGGCATGGACGCGCCCGGGCCTCGCCAAGGCGGCTGGCGTGTCGACCTCGGTGGTGGATGGATTGATAAAACAGAACCTGTTCGACGCCGTATCCATTGAGCCGCGCCCGGTGGTGGCCAAGCCGGATGCCGGGTTTCGCCCCACCGAACTCTCGCAGGCACAAGCCATAGCCGCCGACGAATTGGCCAGCCGCATCGGGCGGGGCTTTTCCGTCACACTGATCGACGGTGTGACCGGCTCCGGCAAGACCGAAGTCTATTTCGAAGCTGTTGCAGCAGCGCTGGAGGCCGGTCGGCAAGTGCTGATCCTGATCCCGGAAATCTCCCTCACCACATCCTTCCTGGAGCGGTTTGAAAAACGCTTTGGCGCGCCGCCCGCGCCCTGGCATTCCGACCTGACGCCGAAGAAGCGCGAGCGCATTTGGCGGCAGGTGGCGTCCGGCGAAGTACGGGTTGTGGCGGGTGCCAGGTCGGCTCTGTTTCTACCGTTCAAGGAGCCGGGCCTCATCATTGTCGATGAGGAGCATGATCTGGCCTACAAGCAGGACGAGCGTGTGGCTTATAATGCCCGTGACATGGCCGTGGTGCGGGCGCGCATCGGTGGCTTTCCCGCCATGCTGGCCAGCGCAACACCATCCATTGAAAGCCATGTGAACGCCGATGCTGGGCGCTACCACCGGGTTGTCCTGCCCACCCGCCATTCCGGCGCTGTGTTGCCAGATTTAGGCGTGGTGGACATGCGGGGCCTCAAGCTGCCCGCCAACCAATTCCTGTCACCAAAACTGAAAGGCGCCATCACCGAAACAATTGAGCGAGGCGAGCAGAGCCTTCTGTTCCTCAACCGTCGGGGCTACGCGCCGCTGACCCTGTGCCGCGCTTGCGGGCACCGTTTCGAGTGCAGCCAATGCACCGCATGGCTTGTGGAACACAGGTTCCGCGGGACGCTTGAGTGCCATCATTGCGGGCATCACGAACCCAAACCCCAATCATGCCCCAACTGCGGCGCGCTCGATTATCTGGTGCCCTGCGGTCCCGGTGTCGAGCGGTTGGCGGAAGAGGTGGAGGACGCCTTCCCCGACGCCCGCACCATCATATTGTCATCGGACCTGATGGGGGGCACATCACGCCTGCGGCTGGAACTGGACGCGGTGGAAAAGGGCGAAGCGGACATCGTCATTGGCACCCAATTGGTGGCCAAAGGGCACAATTTCCCGCTGATGACCTTGGTGGGTGTTGTGGATGCGGATCTTGGTTTGGCGGGCGGTGACCCGCGGGCCGCCGAGCGTACCTTTCAAATGCTGAGCCAGGTGACGGGTCGCGCCGGACGCTTTGGCCGGCAATCGCAGGGCCTGCTGCAAACCTACCAGCCGGACCATCCGGTCATGCAGGCGATAGTCGCCGGAGACAGAGACGTCTTTTATGAACGCGAAATCGAGATGCGCCGACGCGGGCACTTGCCACCATTCGGCCGGTTGGCCGCCATCATTATCAGCGCCAATTCCAAGCCCGAGGCCGAGGGACATGCCCGACAGTTGGCCAGAGCCGGTCGCCCTGTGGCCGAGGCGTCGGAGGGCATCACAGTGCTGGGCCCGGCGGAAGCCCCCATGGCTATGGTGCGCGGTCGCCACCGCCAGCGGCTCTTGGTCCACGCCACCCGACAGGCGAACATTCAAAAGTTCCTGCGCGCATTTTTGGCCGCAGGCCCAAAGACACGCGGCTCGGTTCGTGTGAACACGGACGTCGATCCGCAAAGTTTTGTTTAGTCAGTTTTCTTGATGCAGCCCACCACGCATATCCGTCACAGCCTCGACGACACGGCCACTCCCATCGCAGCAATTGCCATGGTGTGCACCACCTATTTTATGTTCTCAATGCTCGACGCAGCGGGCAAATATCTGGTGGGTCTGGGGTTTGCACCTGCCATGGTCGTTTGGGTACGGTTTCTTGTACATCTCATCATCCTGTTCGCCGTGTTGCGCGCTTGGTCAAACCGGCAGGTTTGGACAATGGAACGGCCAGGCATCCAGGCCCTGCGCGCAACGCTGTTGCCTGCCACCACCCTCTTCAATTTCGCAGCACTGCAATATTTGCAGCTCGACCAGACGGTGGCGATCTTTCTGGCCACACCCCTTGCGATCACAGCCTTGGCGGGCCCGTTGCTGGGCGAATGGGCCGGGCCTCGGCGCTGGGCTGCGGTGCTGGTGGGCTTCATTGGCGTTCTGATCGTGGTGCGCCCCGGATCTGACGTCTTCAGCTTTCCCATTTTATTGTCTGTTGGCGCGATGGTGACCTACGGGCTATACTCTGTGCTGACCCGCAAGCTCGCCAACTCGGAAACCCAGGAGAGCCTGAACTTTTATCCCACATTGTTCGGCTCCATCATCATGCTGCCCTTGGCGCTGCTTGATTGGCGGTTGCCGGAGACCGGATCTGAAACCATTTTGCTGCTGCTCACCGGCATCTTCGGCCTTACGGGCCATTTGTTGCTGATAAAGGCCAGCAAACTTACCGCGGCCTCAAAACTTGCGCCTTTTCAGTACACGCAGCTGCTTTGGATGGTGACACTGGGCTACTTCGTCTTCGGCGACGTACCGGACTTTTGGACTGCCATCGGTGCCATGGTCATTGTGGCAAGCGGCCTATATTTGTTGCATCGAGAGCGGGCCGTACGGCTCGCCAGCAAAATTTAGGCGCGCACTATGGACATTATTGCCAGCATCCCCATCCCATTCACCTGGCCGGAACGCGTCGCCTGTATCTCGGCGCTCATCACTGTGCTTTTTGGCATTTGCCTTCTGGTCGCGCCGCGCTTTTCATTGGGGTTGCTGCGGCTGCAAACGGTGCCGGACGTGCCGGGCGCGGTATCCGAAGCCCGGGGCACCATGGCGGGCTTCTACCTCGGTGTCGGCATATTGGCCCTGTTGTTTCAGCAGCCCATGCTGTTTCTGGCGCTGGGGGCAGGTTGGGCTTTCACGGCTTTTGGCCGCCTTATCTCCATGCTCGCTGACCACAAGCCGTTTGGCGGCTTCAACACATTCAATATCGGGTCGATCATTTTCGAAGCTGGTTTGGCGGTTGCTGCGCTGTGGCCGGTGCAGAGCATGTTGTTCTAAGCCGTTGGTCAAAGCGCCGGCACAACAACTGCGCAAATGCGACGAAAGATTTGCTTGCGCCGGCCCTCACGCGGTTGCCGCCCCAAAACCCCTATGCTAGTGGGGCCACGAATTTGGAGAGAAGCGGTCTTGCTTATGCTCCAGTTTCAGTTGGGCACTTACATCGCACTTTGCGATTAGTAGCTTCGCAAAACCGGGCATTGCCTGAAAATTTGCGGAGAGCACGACACGCAAAACAACTGCGGGCACTCCGCCTGCGGGCACTGGGTAGGACGACATTGGCTGATCAAGTATCTCCAACATCAGAAGTAGCAGACCGCTACGCTTCGGCTCTGTTCGACTTGGCGGTCGAAAACAAGGCTTTGCCCAAAGTCGAGAAAGCCCTGGACGAATTCCAGACAATGGTCGGCTCCAGCGATGATCTGAAACGTCTTCTGTCGAGCCCCGTTTTCTCCAAAGACGATCAGGTTGCCGCCATCGACGCTGTGCTGAAAAAGGCGAAGATCGACGGCCTCGTTGGCAATTTCATTCGGGTTGTAGCAGGCAACCGCCGGCTGTTCGCCGTGCCGGGCATGGTGAAGCGCTTCAAACAATTGGCGGCCGAGCATCGCGGTGAGATCACCGCCGACGTGGCATCCGCCAAAAAACTCTCCGCTGCCCAGGTCAAAGACCTCAAGGCATCGCTTAAATCCGTGGTCGGCAAAGACGTGACGCTCAATCAGTCCGTCGACCCCGCACTTCTCGGTGGGCTCGTTGTGAAGGTCGGCTCGCGCCAGATCGACACCTCGCTGCGCACCAAACTCAATTCGCTCAAGCTCTCACTTAAAGAGGTCGGCTGATGGACATTAGCGCCGCGGAAATTTCCGCAATCCTCAAGGACCAGATCCAGAATTTCGGCAAGGAAGCCGAAGTCACTGAAGTTGGTCAGGTTCTCTCAGTCGGCGATGGTATCGCCCGCGTTTACGGTCTGGACAATGTTCAGGCCGGTGAAACCGTGGAGTTTCCCGGTGGCATTCGCGGTATGGCGCTGAACCTCGAAACCGACAATGTCGGCGTCGTGATTTTCGGCGACGACCGCGCCATTAAAGAAGGTGACACCGTCAAGCGGACCGGTGCCATCGTGGATGTGCCTGTCGGTGAAGAGCTTCTCGGTCGTGTTGTTGACGCCCTTGGCAACCCGATCGACGGCAAAGGCCCGATCAATGCCAAAAAGCGCGCCCGTGTGGACGTGAAAGCGCCGGGTATTATCCCACGTCGCTCCGTGCACGAACCAATGTCCACAGGCCTCAAGGCCATCGACGCGCTGATCCCCGTAGGCCGCGGCCAGCGGGAATTGGTCATTGGTGACCGTCAGACTGGTAAAACAGCCATTTTGCTCGACACAATGCTCAACCAGAAGCCTCTGCACGAAGGCAAAGACGAGAGCAAAAAGCTCTATTGCGTCTATGTTGCCGTTGGTCAGAAGCGCTCCACTGTCGCCCAGCTCGTGAAAGTGCTCGAAGAGCGCGGCGCCCTGCAATATTCCATCATTGTCGCGGCCACCGCCTCCGACGCCGCTCCAATGCAGTTCTTGGCACCGTTTGCCGCGACCGCCATGGGCGAATATTTCCGTGACAATGGCAAGCACGCGCTCATCGGCTATGACGACCTGTCCAAACAGGCCGTGGCCTACCGCCAGATGTCATTGCTTCTGCGCCGCCCACCGGGCCGCGAAGCCTATCCCGGCGACGTCTTCTACCTTCATTCCCGCCTTCTCGAGCGTTCGGCCAAAATGAACGAAGAGAACGGCTCCGGTTCGTTGACAGCTCTGCCTGTGATCGAAACTCAAGGTAACGACGTGTCCGCGTTCATTCCCACCAACGTGATTTCGATCACCGATGGTCAGATCTTCCTTGAGACTGATTTGTTCTATCAGGGCATTCGTCCTGCGGTGAACGTGGGTCTGTCCGTGTCCCGCGTGGGCTCTTCGGCTCAGATCAAGGCGATGAAGCAGGTTGCCGGTTCGATCAAAGGTGAGTTGGCTCAGTACCGCGAGATGGCGGCCTTCGCCCAGTTCGGTTCTGACCTTGATGCTGCGACCCAGCGTCTGCTCAACCGTGGCGCACGCCTGACCGAGTTGCTCAAACAGCCCCAGTTCTCCCCGCTGAAAACGGAAGAGCAGGTGGCAGTGATCTACGCCGGCGTGAATGGCTACCTCGACAAGCTCGAAGTCAACCAGGTCGGTCCATTCGAACAGGGCTTGCTCAGCAAGCTGCGCTCGGAAGATCAGGCATTGCTTGACGAACTGCGCGACAAGGCAGCTCTGACCGACGACATCAAGGAAAAGCTCACGGCGGCCATCGACGCCTTTGCGAAAACCTTTAACTAAACCAAATTGCCGGGCGTACAGCCCGGCAGTTCTTCGGCCCACCACTCCGGGCCTGTCCGCATTCTGACCTTCGGTTCTGTTCGATATGGCTTCGCTTAAAGACCTACGTGTCCGCATCGCCTCGGTGAAAGCGACACAGAAAATTACCCAGGCCATGCAAATGGTCGCCGCTGCCAAATTGCGCAAAGCGCAGTCGGCGGCAGAAGCTGCACGCCCTTATTCCGAGCGCATGGCCACTGTTCTGTCCAACTTGGCCGCCGGCATGGAAGGCAATGAGAACGGCCCGCGCCTTATGGTCGGCACCGGTAGTGACAAGGTGCATCTGCTGGTCGTTGCCACCGCTGAACGCGGCCTGTGCGGTGGTTTCAACTCATCCATCGCGCGGATTGCCCGCGAGCACGCCCGCCGCCTGATGGCAGAGGGTAAGACGGTCAAGATGATGACCGTCGGCAAAAAGGGTTACGACGCCCTGAAAATGGAATTCCAGTCCATCATCGTTGAAAAGATGGAAATGCGGGACGTCAAACAGGTTGGCTTTGCCAACGCCTCCGACGTCAGCCGTAAAATCATGGCCATGTTTGACGGCGGCGAGTTTGACGTCTGCACGCTGTTCTACTCGGAGTTCAAATCTGTCATCAGCCAGATCCCGACCGCTCAGCAGCTCATCCCCGCCAATCCGACGGCCAATGACGCTTCGGAGGCTGGAACCGGCGAAATTGGCGATGTGCTGTACGACTACGAGCCCGACGAAGAAGAAATTCTGGCGGACCTGCTGCCGCGTAACCTGACAGTTCAGGTGTTTCGTGCGCTGCTGGAAAACGCTGCCTCAGAACAAGGCGCTCGCATGAGCGCCATGGACAATGCCACGCGCAATGCTGGTGAAATGATCGACCGTTTGACGCTGAGCTTCAACCGCCAGCGTCAGGCACAGATCACGAACGAACTCATCGAAATCATTTCAGGCGCGGAAGCGCTGTAAAGAAAACCGGACGGGAAGGTCATCGACATGGCGACAGCACCCAAGAAACCAGCGGCAAAAAAGCCTGCTGCAAAGAAGCCAGCGGCGAAAAAGCCCGCTGCGGCCAAAAAATCGGCTGCCCCGAAAGCGGCAGGCGTAGCCACGGGTGAAGTGGCTCAGGTCATCGGCGCCGTTGTCGATGTTCAGTTCGACGAACATCTTCCGGAAATCCTGAACGCCCTGGAAACAGACAATAATGGCAACCGCCTCGTGCTCGAAGTTGCCCAGCATCTGGGTCAGAACACGGTTCGCTGTATCGCCATGGACGCCACAGAGGGTTTGGTCCGCGGCCAGAATGTGACCGACACAGGCGGCCCGATCTCCGTGCCCGTTGGCGACGAGACGCTTGGCCGTATTCTCAACGTTATCGGCGAGCCGATCGACGAAGCCGGCCCCGTTGGCGCCAAGCAAACCCGCGGCATCCACCAGCCAGCTCCAGAATTCATCGACCAGTCCCCAGAAGCCGAAGTGCTTGTGACAGGCATTAAAGTGGTCGACCTCCTCGCGCCTTACGCGCGTGGCGGTAAGATTGGCCTGTTCGGCGGTGCCGGCGTGGGCAAGACGGTTCTCATTCAGGAACTGATCAACAATATTGCGAAGGCACACGGCGGTTATTCCGTGTTCGCCGGTGTGGGCGAGCGGACCCGCGAAGGTAACGATCTCTACTACGAGATGATCGAGTCCGGCGTGAACACCGACCCGAAGGAAAATGATGGAAAAACCGACGGCTCGAAATGCGCCCTCGTGTTCGGCCAGATGAACGAGCCTCCCGGTGCCCGTGCCCGTGTGGCCCTGACCGGCCTGACCATTGCCGAGCATTTCCGCGATGAAGGCCAGGACGTGCTGTTCTTTGTGGACAACATCTTCCGCTTCACACAGGCCGGCTCGGAAGTGTCGGCTCTGCTGGGTCGTATCCCGTCTGCCGTGGGCTATCAGCCCACCCTGGGCACAGACATGGGCGCCATGCAGGAGCGGATCACCACCACGACCAAAGGTTCGGTGACATCCGTGCAGGCTGTGTACGTGCCCGCCGATGACTTGACCGACCCTGCTCCAGCATCAACCTTCGCTCACTTGGACGCAACGACCGTGCTCAACCGCGCGATCTCGGAAAAGGGCATCTACCCGGCCGTGGACCCGCTGGACTCCACATCGCGTATCCTCGACCCGAACGTCATTGGCGAAGAGCATTACGACACGGCCCGCCGCGTGCAGGAAATTCTTCAACGCTACAAGTCGCTGCAGGACATCATTGCAATCCTGGGCATGGATGAATTGTCTGAAGAAGACAAAATCACCGTGGCCCGCGCCCGCAAGGTTGAGAAGTTCCTCTCGCAGCCCTTCTTCGTGGCTGAAATCTTTACAGGATCGCCAGGTAAGCTGGTTGACCTGGAAGACACTATTTCCAGCTTCAAGGGCCTGATTGAAGGCAAGTATGACCACCTGCCTGAGGCAGCCTTCTACATGTGCGGCGGTATCGACGAAGCCATCGCCAAGGCCGAGAAAATGGCCGCTGAAGCGGCCTGATTGAACGGAACCGGACGATAACCATGGCTGAAAGTTTCACATTTGAGTTGGTATCGCCCGAGCGGCTGCTGCTCTCCGTGCCCGCCACGCAAGTCGTTGTGCCGGGTTCGGAAGGTTACATGACCATCATGGCCAACCATTCGCCTGTCATGGCCACCCTCAAGCCGGGCTTGATCGAAGCCACGCAAGAAGATGGCAGCACGGAAAGCTATTTCGTGCGCGGCGGTTTGGCCGATGTGTCGCCCACTGGTTTCACCGTTCTCGCCGAATTTGCCGTGCCAAAGGGTGAGATGACATCCGAAATCTTTGCCGACCAGAGGCGGATTGCTCAGGAAGAGTATGATGCAGCCTTGGCCGGTGACGATGACGACAAAAAAGCCAATGCGCACTCGCTGTTGGAGCAGTTGAACTCCCTC
>JBCDIB010000034.1:0-12694 GCA_038749385.1 Pseudomonadota bacterium
AAAGCGAATTTTTTGGCGGTGCTGGCGACTGACCAGGCTGTCACAATTGGCGAAGATGACAAGGTCGAACCTGCAACTGTCTTGGCTCAGTGGCAGGAGATCGTAGAACGATTTCCCGATGAAGCAGACGTCGTAGAGTTCGCCAATCAGCGTATTGCAACATTGTCTGGCGATGTTGGTCCGGCGCAGCCGGGCCCAACTGCTGAGCAGGTTGAAGATGCAGCCGATATGAGCACCTTGGATCGCATGGCCATGATCGAAGGCATGGTGGGCACATTGGCCGCACGGCTGGCGGAAAACGCGGACGATTTGTCCGGTTGGGAACGACTTATTCGATCATATATCGTGCTTGAACGGGATGAAGAGGCGCGTCAGGCGCTCGCAACAGCCCGCAAGACATTCGCTGATGATGAATCAGCGCTTCAAACCTTGGCAGCGTTCGATGCGCAGCTTGCCGTAACCAATTGATGCGACCCACTCATGCCTCTCGCAAAGCGCAAGAAGAACCGGCTCATTCTCATAGTAACCGCAGGGGCAGTTCTGGCCGCCGCTGTGGCCTTAACCGCCGTCGCGCTCAACGATGAGATCGTGTTCTTCAAAACCCCCTCTGACATTGCCACCGAAGGCCTTGAGCCAGGCGTGCGCGTTCGTGTGGGAGGGCTCGTGAAGGAAGGCACCGTGGTGCGCGGCACCGAACAGAACCTGTTCACAGTGACAGATCTGGATGCCGAAATCGCAGTGGTCAGCCCGATTTCAGTCACCGTGCCAGCCTTGTTCCGCGAAGGGCAAGGGGTCGTGCTGGAAGGCGCGCGCAACCTCGAAGGCACGTTTGTCGCCACACGCATTCTGGCCAAACACGATGAGAATTACATACCTGTTGAAGTTGCCGAAGCCCTGAAAGGCAAAGGCCAGTGGAAAGGCGCTGACGACGCGCTGAAGACCCTTGATGATGCCGCTGACGGTTCGGGCGGGTACACCCAATGACCACCACATTTTCCATCGCTGAGATTGGCCATTACGCCCTCGTATTGGCTTTTGCTTTGTCCATTGCTTGTTCAGTCATGCCCGTGATTGGCTGGCGGCGCGGCGATGTACGGCTCATGCAGTTGGCGAGTCCCGTGGCACTCGCCCAGTTCGCGCTGATCGGTGTGTCCTTCGCAGCGCTAACCTATGCTTATGTGGCCAGCGACTTTTCGCTGAAAAATGTCTGGGAGAATTCCCACACGGACAAGCCGCTTTTGTACAAAGTCACCGGTGTGTGGGGCAACCACGAAGGCTCCATGCTGCTCTGGGTGCTTACGCTGGCCATTTTCGCTGCCTCCGTGCCGTTATTCGGCAAGCATTTGCCACGCGATTTGAAAGCTCTGGTGATAGCCGTCCAAAGCTGGATTTTGCTCGCCTTTGTGGGTTTTATTCTCTTCACCTCCAACCCGTTTGACCGGCTGCTGCCTGCGCCGCCGCAGGGCAACGACCTCAATCCGCTGCTGCAGGATCTTGGCCTCGCGATCCATCCACCACTGCTCTACATTGGCTATGTCGGCTTCTCAATGACGTTCGCTTTTGCCGTGGCTGCGCTGCTGATTGGCCGGGTGGACCAAGCATGGGCGCGCTGGGTAAGGCCATGGACGTTGGCAGCTTGGATGTTCCTGACCATCGGCATCTCCATGGGCAGCTACTGGGCCTATTACGAGCTTGGTTGGGGCGGCTGGTGGTTCTGGGATCCCGTGGAGAATGCGTCCCTCATGCCTTGGCTTGCCGGAACGGCGCTGCTGCACTCGGCGATCGTGGTGGAGAAGCGGGCAGGCTTGCGCATCTGGACCATTTTGCTGGCCATCATGACGTTTGCCTTGTCACTTTTGGGTACATTCCTCGTGCGGGCCGGCGTGCTGACTTCTGTGCACACTTTCGCTTCAGATCCGGGGCGCGGTCTGGTTATTCTGGGTATTCTTTGTCTCTTCACGGTGGGCAGCTTGGCGCTGTTCATTTGGCGGGCGGACTCGATCCAGTCCAAAGGGCTCTTCTCGCCTATCAGCCGCGAAGGGGGGCTGGTGCTAAACAATATCTTCTTGTCGGCGGTGACGGGTACAGTACTGATCGGCACCCTGTATCCGCTGCTTTATGAAAGTCTGACGGGGCAGAAGATTTCCGTTGGCCCTCCTTTCTTCAACCTGACTGCGGTGCCGCTCTTCCTGCCGCTTCTCATCGCCATGCCGCTGGGACCATTCCTCACCTGGAAGCGTTCCGACGCCTGGGCCGTCTCCACCCGTCTGTTTGGTGTGTTGCTGCTGTCGGCTGCCATCGCCTTTGGCATTTATTTGTGGCGCGGCGGCTCAATTGCACCGCTGGCCATGATGCTTGGTTTCTGGTTGTTGCTTGGGGCGCTGTGGGAGCCGCTCTGGCGGTCAAAAGCGGGCCGTGCGCCTTTGGGCGAAACTTTGCGTCGAATGAGCAACTTGCCTCGCTCCATGTGGGGTGGCGCGCTGGGTCATGCGGGCATGGGCATCACAACCATCGGTATCGTGGCCACGACTGCGTGGTCGGTGGAGGTGATCGAAACGATGCGCCCCGGCGACACGGTGCAGGTCAAGCATTTCGCCATCACCTATGAAACCGTCGAGCGGGTGCAGGGGCCTAATTATATCGACGATATTGTGCGCTTCACCGCAACACTTGAAAATGGCCGCAGTTTTCCGTTGGAACCCGCTAAGCGCTTCTATCCCAACCGAAATGAGCCCACCACGGAGGCCGCCATCGAAACGCTAGGGTTCAGCCAGGCCTATGTGTCGTTGGGCGATGTGGACGTTTCCGGCGTCGGCACGGCGACTGTGCGCGCCTATTGGAGGCCATGGACCACGCTTATTTGGTATGGCACTATTGTTATGTTTATCGGCGGCTTCCTGTCGCTTATGGACCGGCGTCTGCGCATCGGTGTGCCGCAAATGGCAAAGCGCCGTGCGCCCATGATTGCGGAGCCCGCCGAATGAGGCTCCTGCTGCTCATCGCCATGATTTTGGTCAGCACGCCGGTATTGGCGCTAAACCCCGACGAGCGTCTGGCCGATCCTGTGCTTGAAGAACGTGCCCGCACTCTGTCCAAAGAGTTACGCTGCCTCGTCTGTCAAAACCAATCTATTGATGATTCCGATGCTGCCCTTGCCCGCGATCTGCGGGTGGTGGTCCGGGAACGTTTAACTGAGGGCGATACTGATGGCGAGGTGCTCAACTATCTTGTGGCGCGCTACGGTGAGTGGGTGTTGCTAAAGCCACGCTTGGGCCTGCACACCGTACTGTTGTGGGTATTGCCCGGTCTTTTGCTCATCGGTGCGGTCATTCTCGGCCGCGGGCTGTTCCAATCGCGTGCGGACGCCACTGATGCGGTGGAATTGTCTGACGACGAGCGTCAGGCACTGGAGCGATTGCGGGGGTAGGGGCTTTCATACCGCAGTGAACCCGCCATCCACTGGCAAGGTGACGCCAGATATCATCGAGGCGGCTTCTGAGAGCAGGAACACGATGGGCGCCGCGCAGCTTTCCTCAGTGGCCCACCGCGATAGCGGCATGGCCTCTAAAAGTGGTCCGCCAATATCCTCGCGGCCCCAATACCATTCCGACATGGGCGTCATGACGACAGTGGGGTTCACCGCATTTACGCGAATGCCGTATTTCCCCAATTCAAGCGCCGACACCCGGGTCATTGCGTCCACCGCACCTTTGCTGGATGCGTAGGAGATGTGGCCTGCCAGGCCCACCAATGACGCTTGAGACGATACGTTGACGATGGCGCCACCTGGCTGGCGGCCGCCTTTGATGGCTTCGACCATGCGCTGTGAAGCGTATTTTGTGACCAACAGGGTGCCACGGGCATTAATGTCGATCACCTTGTCGAAGACGTCCATATCCGTTTGCATGGGGGTAGCTATCTCGCCACCCCATCCGCCGCAATTGACGACGCCATATAGATCAAGATCAGCGAGCGCAGCCTTTACCTCCGCCTCGGAAGTCAGATCAAAGGCCAAGGTTTGGCAGCCGGTCTCATCGGCTAATTTCGCCAATGCGTCTTCGTTTCTGCCGCAACCGATGACTGCCGCGCCTTCCGCGACCAACATGCGCACGGTGGCGGCTCCGATCCCACCCGACGCTCCGGTCACAAGGATGGTGCGGTCTCGAAGTCCGGTTTGCATGTTTTCATCCCTTTCTCATCTCCCGCTAATGTCCGGCATCTTGGCCAAGTCTGGCAAGAACGGCGTGGAACTCACTTTGGGGCGTTTCGCGACAGATCAATGTCAGCCGAGACATGTAGAGAAGAGCAGAACATCTTTTGCTGTAGCGATAAAACGACGCATCGCGCCAAAACCGTACTTGGGTAGCAGACTACGCCCCTTTATTTTCAATGCTTTATCCAGAGTGCGACATCATTGTCGCTCAAAAGCGCAAGCGTCCATGTCAAATGCTAAAGACAGGCCACATTCTGCCTGAAAGAAGCTCGTATTACGATTAATTCCATCATCAATCGATGATGATCTTATTCTTGCGAGAAATTCGATAAAATGAGCGAACAATCCAACACCCCTCCAGCAAGGGATGAGGGCCAGAACGCGCGTCTGCTTGAGTTCTTCCAAACGCAGGCCGATACGGGTCTGCTTTTCACCCAAGCCATGTCTCAGACGCGCATGGCAATGTGTATTTCCGACCCAAACCGCGAGGATTGCCCAATCGTCTTCGCCAATGCGGCCTTCTGTGAACTGACCGGCTACTCCCAAGACGAAATCATTGGCCGTAACTGCCGGTTTTTGCAGGGCGAAGAGACGTCACAGGCAAGCGTCGAGCGGATGCGTGAAATTGTGAGCACCGAGCAGGTCGGGGTCGTAGAGATCCTCAATTACAAGAAGGACGGCACGCGATTTTGGAATTCCGTGCATATTGGGCCGATCTATGATTCTGATGACCAGCTAAAATTCTTCTTTGGCTCGCAATGGGACGTTACGGACGTAGCGGCAGCTCGCGTGGCGGACCAGCAATTCGCCACGGTTATGCGCGAGCTGAACCATCGCATCATGAACGTTTTCGCAGTCATCTCGTCGATAATCACAATTTCAGAGCGTGCGGTCGAAACAAAGCAAGAGCTGGCGAAACTAAGTCGAGATCGCGTGCAGGCACTGGGCACCGCTCACCGGGCTTCAATCCATCAGGCAACCGCAGGTAGCCAAAAGCGATTGGCGGATGTGATTGAAGAAATACTTACACCCTTTGGGTTGAGTGGCACCGAATACCGCATGTCAGGCCCGCCACTCAACGTGTCGCCCGAGCTGATGCTTTCGTTGACAATGATCCTTTATGAGCTGGCGACAAACTCGTCGAAATACGGCTCCTTCGGTGGCAAAGCCGATCCCGTTGAAATCAAGTGGGAACTGCAAAAGGGTGCCGGGTCAGATGGCAGCCGGAATATGTTGGATATGAGCTGGACGGAGCCCAACCCTGCGACGCCACCGACGGCTGACACCCAGACCAAGGGTAGCGGCTCCGGTGAAAAAATCATGCAGGCGATGGCAGTATCTGCCGAAGGAAACTTTGAAGTGTCAAAGCATCCTGAATTCGTTGCCCGGTTTCAGGTTGCACTCACTCAAGCCTCGGCAGAAGAAGCTAAAGTTCGCGGCCGGCTGGTGGGCGGATAGCGGTCTATCGACCGTTATCACCACCATCATTACCGCCCATCACTATGGGAAAGACCGGCGGCGGACGATTTCGCTACCGGTCGCTTTCTCGCCAGCGCGGGTTGATCCAAGGCTCTGCATTATCTGCAGCCAGTGGAGCTTTACCCAAAACCATATCAGCCGCCTTTTCGCCAACCATAATGCTTGGCCCGTTAAGGTTGCCATTGGTGATGCGCGGGAAGATCGAGCTGTCCACCACACGCAGGGCGTCGACGCCGATAACACGGCATTCGGGGTCCACCACGGCCATGGTGTCGTCGGCACGGCCCATTTTGCAGGTGCCGCAGGGGTGGTAAGCACTCTCAGCGTGCTCCCGGATGAACTCGTCGATCTCGTCATCGCTTTGCAGCTTGTCACCGGGCTGGATCTCATGGCCGCGATATTCGTCGAAGGGTTCTTGCGCGAAGATCTGGCGGGTCAGCCGGATGCAGTGGCGGAATTCGGGCCAGTCGTCGGGGTGAGTCATGTAGTTAAATGTCAGCTTTGGCGCATCGTTTGGGTCGCCGCTGGTCAGAGTAACTTCACCGCGCGACTTGGAGCGCATTGGGCCGACATGGGCCTGAAAGCCGTGTCCTTCGGCAGGAGCCTGACCATCATAGCGCACGGCCATGGGCAGGAAATGAAATTGAATGTCAGGGTAGGGTACACCGGCCTTTGACCGCAGAAACGCCGCGCTTTCAAAGTGGTTTGTGCCGCCAAGGCCACGCTTGAAGAACAACCAGCGGGCGCCGATGAGAGCTTTCGAGATCAGGTTCCAATACCGGTACAGCGTGATCGGCTGCGTTGCGGCCTGCTGCACATAGACTTCCAGATGGTCTTGCAGATTTTGGCCAACGCCGGGACGGTCCGCTACAACGTCTATGCCATGTTCCTGCAGGTGTTGGGCAGGGCCGATGCCCGACAGCATGAGCAGCTTTGGAGAGTTGAAAGCCGATGCGGAGACGATCACTTCGCGATTGGCCTTGATCGTCTCTATCCGACCTTTGCGCTCCACTTCAACGCCCGTGGCGCGGCCATCTTGCACTACAATTTTCCGCGCGAAACATCTGAGAAGACTCAGGTTCTGATGCTTCTTCATGGCTGGATGAAGATAGGCGTTGGCGACAGACCAGCGGCGGCCTTTCCAGGCCGTCATCTCCATTGCGGAGAAGCCCTCTTGTTGCCGGCCATTATAGTCGCCGGTGACCTCAAAGCCTAATGCGCGTCCTGCTTCGACGAATGCTTTGTAAAGCGGATTGCGCCGACTGCCCCGGGTGACGTGCAGCGGTCCATCCTTGCCGCGCCAGTCCGGGTCGCCAGCACCTACATCGCTGTACGGGCCACCGGAATGCCAGTTTTCCATGCGTTTGAAATAGGGCAGCACATCCGCGAACGACCAGCCGGTGGCACCTTGCTCGGCCCAGTGGTCATAATCCATCGCGTGGCCACGCACATAAACCATGCCGTTGATAGACGAGGAGCCCCCGAGCACTTTGCCCCGAGGCTGCACCACGCGGCGGTTGTTGAGCTGCGGTTCCGGTTCGGACTTATAGCCCCAATCATACAGCGGCATGTTCATGGGATAGGACAAAGCAGCGGGCATTTGGATAAGCGGGCCGATGTCGCTGCCACCATGTTCCAATACCAGCACGCTGTAGCGGCCATCTTCTGCCAATCGCTTGGCCAAGGCGCCCCCCGCAGACCCTGAACCGATCACAACATAATCTGCGCTGTGCGCCATTTCACATCTTCCTTAACGTACGAGCCGCAAATTCAGGCGTTACGACCGTTCTGTTTAGCCATTGTTTAGCCTGCAGCCACTATGGATAGGACCAGCCAAACGTTTTTTGCGCTCCACGTAACGCCCAGCCAGAGGCCGCCTTGTGAATGTCTGAACAGGACGCCAGCATTGAGAAAGCGCCCATTGAGATGTCCGTCATTGCGCAGACGGACGCTGACGTACTTATCGTCGGGGGAAGCCTGAGCAACTGCCTTACGGCCCTTTGGATGGCGGAAGAACGGCCTGATATTCTCATCGGGCTTGTGGACGCCGAGCCGTCACTTTTGCAAGACCGGCAATGGGTGTTTTTTGATAACACGGTGCCGCAGCATCTGTATCGGCGGCTACGCAATTACGTGACACAGCGTTGGCACGGCTACGAAACGCGTGGGGCATCCGGTAAGAAGCAGGGTCAATTGTCCATTTCGCGCCTTTGCGGAAATCGCGTTGCCAAGTCCATCGAAGCTTCGCCACGCATTGAAGTGCTGTCCTCAGCGGAGGTGACGGCGGTGGCGACCGACGCAATTGAATTGAGCGGTGTGGATCTGATTTCGGCCCCTTTGATCCTGGACGGTCGACCGCTGGAGCCTCACCGATCCATGAAATTCGGGCAGCGCCATGGCTGCGAGTTCCGACTGCGTTGTGCCACACCTCACGAACTGCAGCATCCGGTGCTGGCCGATACGAGCGTTGATCAATCCAATGGTTTTGCGTTTCTCCAGACGACGCCCATGTCAGAAACCGACCTTGCGATCACTTATGTTTGCGCCAACCGCGAAGAAGCAATGGACGCCGAAGCGGCCAAGAGCGCCATTTTGCGCCATGCCGTGGCAGAGGGACTTTCTGTCACCAACGCCCGCCAAACCATGCAATGGAGCGATCCTCTGTTGACCGGCCTCGACCGGAGTATTTTCGCCAATTTCGTACTTCGCAAAGCTGTGCCCACCGGGCAGGCTGCATTGCTGTACCACCCCACGACACTAAGCCCTGTCGTTGCCGCGGCCCATACGGCTCACAATTTTGCCCAGACCAACGAGCTGTCCACCGACGCGGTTATGAGCGTGCTTGCCGAGCAAATGGCGACGGCCCACGGGCAACACATTTTCCATCACGAGCTGAATGCGCAAATTCTGGATTCCCAGACGCCGGACTTCGGTGTGCAGCTGCTGGAACACATCCACAGCTTGCCAGAATCTCTTATTACGCGTTTTTATAGCGCAGATTGCCGCTCGCGCGATCGCGTTCGTATCTCTATGGTCCGACCGGGCAATTCCCTCGTAAAAGCGGGCATAGCCATAAGCCAATTGGGGGGCTCAAAACGGGCCCCTTAAGCATTGGTATCACCTGATACCTCAAGGATTGTCCGCGATGAACGCCGAAAACCATATTCACTTCGACCCAAATGCCAAAACTGCCATCATCATTGGCGCCGGTTTTGGTGGCCTTGCATTGGCCATCCGCCTGCAAAGCGCTGGGATAAAAACCACAGTTTTGGAGCGGAGGGACAGGCCCGGCGGCCGGGCTTACGTGTATGAGGATAAGGGCTTTGTCTTCGATGGTGGCCCGACGGTCATCACCGATCCGGACTGCTTGAAGGAGCTGTGGGCGCTGTCAGGCAGGGACATTGCCGACTATGTCGATCTGATGCCCATCGACCCGTTCTATCAGCTGTGCTGGGAAGACGGTTTCCGGTTCAATTACACTGGTAATGAGGAAAGGCTGGAAGCCCAGATTGAAGCCAAATCGCCCGGCGATGTAAAGGGTTACCGGAAGTTTCTTGCTTACAGCCGAGAGCTTTACCGGGTCGGCTATCATCCGCTTTGCACCAAGCCGTTTCTGAATTTCTGGTCCATGGTTCAGATTATGCCCACTCTGGCGCGGCTGCAGGCCCAGCGTAGCGTGTACGGCAAGGTGGCCAGCTACATCAAAGACGAGCAGTTGCGGCAGGTGTTGTCATTCCATCCACTGCTTGTAGGCGGTAACCCATTCGATACGTCGGCCATCTACGCACTCATCCACGCCTTGGAGCGCGATGGCGGTGTGTGGTTCGCAAAGGGCGGCACCGGCGCGCTTGTGGCCGGCATGGTCAAGCTGATTGAGGATTTGGGGGGTGAAGTACGCTGCGACCAGGACGTGGAACAGATTACGATGGATGGTGGCCGCGCCAGCGGCGTTGTGGTGAATGGCGAGCGCTTGGAAGCCGACATGATCGCCTCCAACGCGGACATCATGCACACCTACGAGAAGATGCTCAGCGGGAATCCGCGCGGTGCGCAGAAGACAAAAAGTCTCAAGAAGAAGAGCTATTCCATGGGTCTCTTCGTCATATATTTTGGCCTTAATCAGCCGCCGCCTGAGGATCTTGAGCACCACGTCATCTGCTTTGGTCCCCGTTATAAAGAGTTGATCCATGAAATCTTTAATGACGACGGATTGGCTGAAGACTTCTCTCTTTACCTGCACTGTCCGTCTGTGACTGACTCAAATCTCGCGCCGGAAGGCGGCAGCTCGTATTATGTGCTTTCCCCCGTGCCGCATCTGGGTACGGCGGATGTTGATTGGGACGAGGTTGGCCCCAAATATCGGGACCGCATTCTTGACTATCTCGATGAGCGGTACATTCCGGGTCTGAAGGAAAATTTGGTGACGTCTCGCTACATGTCGCCTTTTGAGTTCCGCGATGACCTTAATGCCCATCTGGGATCAGCTTTCTCTGTGGAGCCGATCCTCACCCAGAGCGCATATTTCCGGCCGCACAACCGCGATGATGTGATTCCGAACCTGTACCTTGTCGGGGCGGGCACCCATCCTGGCGCCGGCATCCCTGGTGTTGTGGGCTCGGCAAAGGCGACGGCCAGCATTGTTTTGGATGACTTTGATATCACAGCCCCAGCGGTTAAGTTGCCAGCCTGACGATTTGGGGGGCTCCGTGATTCCAGGCGCTGATATAAAGGGTGGCAAGCAAACCGTCCGGGAAAACTCTTTGGAGACTGAGGCTATTCTGGCCATCAGTCGCCAAACGATTGAAGCGGGTTCCAAGAGCTTCGCCACCGCATCCAAATTGTTCGACGCCCGCACCCGGGATGATGCCGTGCTGCTCTACGCCTGGTGCCGATATGCCGACGATTTGATCGACGGCCAGACGCTTGGTCACGATCAGCAAGCCGACTTTCGCAAAGGGCAGAACGAGCGGCTGGACGAGCTGAAAACGCGAACTGCTGCCGCTTTGGCCGGCATGCGCGACCCAGAGCCGGCGTTCGAGGCTCTGCGCCACGTCATGGCGCGCCATGCTATCCCTGATGCCCACCCGCTGGCGCTGGTGCGTGGCTTCGAGATGGATGTGTCCGAACGCGCCTATGTCACGATCGCGGACACGGAAGACTATTGCTACCACGTGGCTGGCGTGGTGGGCGTGATGATGGCGCAGGTTATGGGCGTGCGCTCGGAAGCGACCCTCGACCGCGCCAGTGATTTGGGCATTGCCTTTCAATTGACCAATATTGCCCGAGACGTGATTGACGATGCCCATGCGGGCCGAATGTATTTGCCGCTCGATTGGCTCAAAGAGGCGGGTCTTGAAAGCATCGATCCTGATGACCCCGACCACCGGCGCAAGCTTTACAAACTTGCTTTACGCTTGCTGGATCGTGCTGACCCGCATTATGAATCCGCCCACGCCGGCATTGCAGCACTTCCGTGGCGCTCCGCCTGGGCCATTGCCGCAGCTGGCCGTGTGTACCGCGATATTGGCCGAAAGCTGCGAGAGGGTGGACCAAACGCCTGGCAGACACGCATATCTACCACCAAAAGCCGCAAAATATTCCTGCTCGGTCTGGCTCTCAAAGACGTGGTGGTCAGCCGTACACGCCGTCGACGCTATGGTCCGTTGCGCGACGCGCTTTATCAGCGTCCTGTCTGACGCGGAATGTTGACGTCCCGCAAAGATGAGCATCTTTCTGTGGTGCTGGAGCGCCGCCATAAGGCGGGCCGAGCCAGCGCCGGGTTCGACGCGTTCGATTTTGTGCATTGCGCACTGCCGGATCTGCACCTCGATGAAATTGATCTGACGTCGAATTTTCTGGGTCGAACATTGTCAGCTCCTTTCATCGTCAGTTCTATGACGGGGGGCCCCAGCCGCGCCACTGCCATAAACCGCAATATTGCCGAAGCGTGCGAGGCAACAGGCATGGCCATGGCGGTGGGTTCACAACGGGTGGCCATCGAGACCGGCGGGGCTGACGGGGGATTGGGTGGCGATCTTCGCAAAATTGCACCATCGATACCCATTGTCGGCAATATCGGTGTTGCCCAACTTAACACTGGCTTCGGTGCCGACGAAGCACGCCGGGCCGTCGATATGCTGGAAGCCGATGGTCTTTATGTGCACCTTAATCCTTTGCAAGAAGCTGTGCAGCCGGAAGGCGACCGCGATTTTCGCGGCCTTTTCAGAAAGATAGTCGAGCTTTCGGAATCACTTCCAGTGCCCGTTCTCATCAAGGAAGTCGGGAACGGAATCTCCGCCAATCTGGCCAGACGCTTTGCGGAGGCTGGGATCGACCACATAGATGTGGCCGGAGCGGGTGGCACGAGCTGGGCCGCGGTGGAGGCTGCAAGGATCAGTGATCCGGCGGACGCTGCTTTGGCGAATGCATTTGCGGAGTGGGGCATTCCCACGGCACAGGCAGTTGAGACGGTGCGTGCTGCGTGCCCCGACAGCACCATCATAGCCTCCGGCGGTGTGCGCGGTGGCATAGACGCTGCCAAAGCCATTCGTCTTGGAGCGGATTTGGTTGGTCAGGCCGCCGGTCTGCTCGACGCTGCCAACGATAGCGCCGAAGCGCTCGACACACATTTGTCTGGCCTCAAACGCACCCTGCAAATCGCATGTTTTTGCACCGACAGCGCAGATCTGGCTGCCCTTCGCATTGCTGAAATCTCGCCTGCCCAAATCACGCCCGCCCAAATCAAACCCGCATGAAGCCGTCAGCACCGGGAAGTCGCACTGGCCTAAAAGCGGGCTTTAACGAGGCTTGGGCAAAGCTGCGGCCGCCGCCTGCATCTTCCCAATTGACGCTCCCAATCTGGACCGGGCAGGAAACTGTGGTCGCCGCTGGAGCTGTGATTGCGTCGCTCTTTCTGGTGCTTGCCCTTGATGAAGCGGCACACCTGCTCGTGGCATTTACGCCGTCCTGGCTTTTGGCAGTTTTTGGTTTTCTGACCCACGC